>NZ_JBYCLD010000434.1:0-5297 GCF_057473725.1 Mycobacterium sp. TH-M11
CATAGCGCATCAATCGACGGTCGCGCTGAATCTCGGCGAGCAGAATGCCGTCGGTCATCAGCTTGACCAGGGTGCGCTCCCCGGCCCGGTCGTTGAATCGCACCGTGTAGCCGATCACGTCACCCAGTGGGCTGCCCACCTCGTCGGCGATGCGCTGCGCCACGGTCCTAGCGGCGAGCCGGCGAGGCTGGGTGTGCCCGATCATCCCGCGCACGCCGCGACCCATCTCGAGGCAGATTTTGGGCAACTGGGTGGTTTTTCCCGATCCGGTCTCGCCGGCGACCACTACGACCTGGTGCGACCGGATGGCGTCGGCAATTTCCTGACGCCGCGCGGTAATCGGCAGGTCCGGGTATGTGATCGCCGGAACCGCGGCCTGCCGACCGGCAACCAGCGCCTCGGCCACGGCAACCTGCTCGGCGAGTTGCCTCAGCTTCGCCGGATCCGCGGTGCGCAGATTCTTCAGTCGCCTGCCCAGGCGGGCCGTGTCACGAAGCGTCAGGCTCGCCAACTTCGTGCGCAGTTCTGCAACGGACGGTTCGGCCACTCGGGCCAGGATAGGCGTGTCGGATCCCGATCGAGCGTCAGGCCCGCTGCCATCACCCGCTACGGCCGCAGGCGCCCTGCCGCAAAAGCGTGACTCACTGCGGGTGGGCCGCGATGTAGTCCGCGGCCGGAATCGGTTCTGCCGCAAAATATCCGATCGGTAGCAACACATCTCCAGCGGTCGTGCGGCAGTACACGTCCCATCGGTAGTAGCCGGCAAACGCGGCGGGGTCGCCACCGATCAGCGCGGCGTATTGATTCACCGCGCGCACATAGTCGCCGGCATGGTTGTAGCGGTAGATGGCGTGATCGTGATCGGTGGCGAAGTTGTTCGCGGCCAGGTAGCGACCCGCCGCGACGATGCTGTCGTGTGGCGAGTGGATGTCGCCGCCCTGCCCGTAGGCCGCAAACGTCGCAGGCAGAAACTGCATGGGGCCCTGCGCGTCGGCGGTGCTGACACCGTCGATGCTGCCCAATCGGGTCTCGACGAGATTGATCGCGGCCAGATAGTTCCACCCCACGCCGGTTTCCGCCTCGGCCTGGTGATAGAGGCCCAGCAGTTGGTCGGCCGGGGCCGGCGGCACGATACGCCACGCGGGCAGTGTGGTGCGGGCAGAAGTTATCGCGTCGAGCGCACGGCGCGCATCGACATTGCGGTCGTAGGTGTCGAGCAATGGCTGCGGGATGCGCGGCCGCGCGGCAGCATTCCAGTCGGGGTGGAGTCCGAGGGCGCGATAGGCCGCCTGTTGGCGACGCGCCGCCGCCACCAGAGCGGTCTCCCCGGTCGACGGGTCACGCAGTGCGTGTTCGTCGGCGACCAGGTCGTCGGCGATCTGGGCGGGACTCGGTGCCAGTCGAGGCTGTGCCCCGTCGGGCATTCTCGGCGTCGCGGCCGCTGTCACGGTTGTCGGCGGTTTAGGTTCCGCGGCGGCGCTCGGCGCTGTTGGTACCGATGACGGCGAACAGCCCGCGAGCGCCAGCACGGTCGCGACCAGGACCGGTACTGCGATCACTTTGCTTCGGCTCATCGGTTACTTCCCTCTGACTACCCAGGCCGCTTGACTACCCAGGCCGCTTTACTACCCAGAGAGTACGTGCGGTCGTGCGGAAATCGCGGCCTTGCGGTGCCTAATGTGCTCAGGGCGCCTCAGCCCGGGGGCCAGTGCGAACCCGGGGACACATGGCCGGGCTCGGCGTGCTCTCCGCGTGCCAGCGGCACCCACTGCTCGCTTGGCGCCGGCTGTTTGGACGACGGGAAGTCCCGCAACTGTCCCGACGGGTGCGCGTCCCACTGCTCGAACGTCAGGGGGGTCTGCAGCCAGGCGTGCAGCAGGTTGTAGGTCGCCTCCAGGGACTCGATATGAGTTCGCTCCCAACCATGGCTGCCGTCGAGACCGAAGCCGACCAGCGCGGCGCGGGTACCTGCGCCCGCCTCGATCGCCGCTGCCGCGTCGGATCGGTAGTAGCGGAAGACATCTCGTGCATACGGAATCTTGTGTTCCTCGGCAAGGCGGCACAGCTTGCGGGTGAGGTGATAGTCGAACGGACCATGCAGATCCGCCATCGGGATCGTGACGCCGTCCTCGATGGAGTGCTGGCCGGGGGCGCACACGGCATTGTCGATGGACACCAATTCGGCGACGTCGGCCGGCAGGCCGTCGCTGGCTCCATGGCCGACTTCCTCGGTGATGGTGACCATGATCGTGGTGCGATGCGGCAGCACTATCTTTCGTTCGGCGAAATTGCGGGCCAGCGTCAGCGCAACGGCGACACCGGCCTTGCCGTCGAGGTGGCGCGAAACGATGAAGCCGTCGGCGGCCAGTTCGGGGCTGGTGATCAACCCGACGAAGTCACCCACTTCGATGCCGAGCCGGACCAGGTCTTTGCGCGAGGACACCTTGCGGTCGATGCGGACCTCGACGTGTTCCCAGTCGGTGGGTTGAGTGTCGATTTCGTCGCCGAAGGCGTGACCGCTGGCCTTGAGCGGCATCACCGTGCCGGTGATGAATTCGTGGGGGTTGTCGCTGAAGATGCGGACGCGGGCACCGGTGGCAAACCGCGCCGAGAAAGTACCGACCGGGATCAACTCCAGCCGGCCGTTGTCTTTCAGCGTGCGCACCATGCAGCCGATCGTGTCGGCGTGAACGACCACGGCGCGGTCGATGGTTTCCGACTCACCCGGAAGCTCGGCGATCAGCGCGCCGCGACGAGTCAACGAAAACGGCATACCGAAGTTGTTGAAAATGTCGCCGATCAGCTGCATCACGACGTCGGTGCGCCCGGATGGGCTCGGGGTCTGCAGCAGCGCCAGCAGCGTGTCGATCATCCACGCGCGGTCGGACTCGGGCATGACCGCCGTTTTGCCCACGTTGTCTCCCTCGTGCTCGTTCTGGAATGACATCCAACCAGCACCGTTGCTGAAAGTCTGGCCCGCAGTGCGGACCCGCCCACTCCCGAACGTAGCGGAGCCAGCGCCCGAGCTCGCGGCCAGGTTTCACGGCCGTCGATCGGCTGCTGGCAAAATTGGCGCTATGGCTGTCACCGAAACCCGTCAGGTCGTCATCGAGGCATCGCCCGAGGAGATCATGGACGTGCTGTTCGACCTGGAATCCTTGCCCGAATGGTCCTCCACCCACCAGAAGGTCGAGGTGCTCGAGCGCGACGAGGACGGGCACCCGACCAAGTCACGCCAGCTGGTCAAGATCGTCGGGATTACCGATGAGCAGGTGTTGGACTACGCCGTCCACGACGACGGCGTGAGCTGGACGCTGGCCAGCTCCAAGCAGCAGCGTGCACAGGAGGGGCGTTACACGCTGACCCCCGATGGCGGCGCCACCACGGTCAACTTCGAGCTGACGGTCGATCCGACCATCCCTGTCCCGGGCTTCCTGATCAAAAGGGGAGCCAAGGGACTGATGGAGACGGCCACCGACGGTCTGCGCAAACGCGTGCTGGCGGTCAAAAAGAGCTGAGCGGTCCGAACCACCCGCAGGGCAACCAATCTCAGGTCCGGGATGTGGCGCCGCGCAGCGGGCCGTGCGCCGAGTTCGTCGTCAATGTCGAACCCCGACGTGATCGGGGCAAACCGCCGGCGCTATGGCCAATAGCTCAGACATGATGTTGCGCAATGCTTTTGCGCGAGCGCCGGCCAAATGTCGATATATTTTGGCTTCTATTTCACTGCCTGGGCTAATCGATTCGCTTAATTCTTGACCAACTCCAAAATAGGTCTTGACTGACTCCAGATCAGGGCGAATATTTAGGTTCGTGTCGTCAACGGAGACGGACTTCTCGGCACAGCTTCGAATGGCCGACTTACGCGTGACCCGTCCGCGGGTTGCGGTACTGGAAGCGGTCCATGACCATCCGCACGCCGACACCGAAACGATCCTCACGGCGGTCCGCAGCGGGCTGCCCGATGTCTCCCGCCAAGCGGTCTACGACGTTCTCAATGCACTGACCGCCGTAGGCCTTCTCCGGCGAATCCAGCCGCTGGGCATGGTGGCCCGTTACGAGTCGCGGGTCGGCGACAACCACCACCATGTGGTTTGCCGATCGTGCGGCAGCATCGCCGACATCGACTGTGCCGTTGGCGAGGCGCCGTGTCTGAACCCATCCGACAACGACAACGTGCTCGACGGATTCGTTCTCGACGAGGCCGAAGTCATCTATTGGGGGTTGTGCCCCACTTGTTCGACCGCGACAACTCGATCACAACCGTGATCACAGCCCGTTTCACCCACCTCTGAAAGGAATGCAGTGTCCTCCGATACAGCCCACAAGGGCAGCAATAGTGAAAATCCGGTCCTTGACGCGCCGACGCCGAAGAGTGACGCCCCTCTGACCAACCAGGATTGGTGGCCTAATCAGGTCGACACGTCGAGGCTGCATCCCCACGCACCGCAGGGCAACCCGCTCGGCGACGACTTCAACTACGCCGAAGCGTTCTCGGGGCTCGACGTCGAGGCGCTCAAGGCCGACCTGGTGTCGCTGATGACCACCTCGCAGGACTGGTGGCCCGCAGACTATGGCCACTACGGCGGCTTTTTCATCCGAATGAGCTGGCACGGCGCCGGCACGTACCGCATCTACGACGGCCGTGGTGGCGGCGGTCAAGGATTGCAGCGCTTCGCCCCGCTCAACAGTTGGCCGGACAACGGCAACCTGGACAAGGCGCGGCGGCTGCTGTGGCCGGTCAAGAAGAAATACGGCAACAAGATCTCCTGGGCCGACCTGTTGATGCTGGCCGGCAATGTGGCCCTGGAATCGATGGGATTCAAGACATTTGGATTCGCTTTCGGTCGTGAAGATGTGTTTGAGCCGGAAGAGGTTCTCTACGGTGAGGAGGGCGAGTGGCTGGGCACCGACAAGCGCTACTCCGGCAGGCGTGAACTCGCGCAGCCCTACGGCGCGACCACGATGGGTCTGATCTACGTCAATCCCGAAGGCCCCGAAGGTAAGCCGGACCCCGTCGCGGCGGCGATCGACATTCGTGAGACGTTCGGCCGGATGGCGATGAACGACGAAGAGACCGCGGCGCTCATCGTCGGTGGCCACAGCTTCGGCAAGACCCACGGGGCCGGTGACGGCGACCTGGTCGGACCCGAGCCGGAGGCGGCCCCGATCGAGCAGCAGGGGTTGGGCTGGAAGAGCTCCTATGGCAGCGGCAAGGGCGAGGACGCCATCACCAGCGGCCTGGAGGTGGTGTGGACACCGACGCCGACCAAGTGGGACAACACCTTCCTGGAGAC
>NZ_JBYCLD010000435.1:0-4193 GCF_057473725.1 Mycobacterium sp. TH-M11
CCACCTGATCCGCGCGGCGATGCGCTTCGTGTCCTACAACCAGCGCAAGGCCGTCGCAGCCGCTCTCAAGACGGTCTATCAGGCCAGCGACGCCCAGGCCGCCCGGGCGGCGTTGGACGCGTTCGCGGCCTCCGAGGTCGGCCAGGCCAACCCGAACACGGTCCGTGTCTTCGAGGACGCCTGGGAACGGTTCACCCCGTTCCTGGCGTTCCCACCGATGCTGCGTCGGGTCATCTACACGACGAATGCGATCGAGTCGCTGAACTACCAACTCCGCAAGATCATCAAGAACCGCGGCCACTTCCCCAACGACGCGGCGGTGGTCAAGCTGCTATGGCTGGCAATCTGCAACATCGAAGACAAGAGGGCCCGCGACCGTGCCAAAGAACGCGGACGCGGGCTAGGCACGAAACGCACCGCCGAAGGCCGCCTCGTCGAAGGACAAGTCACCACAAACTGGAAACAGGCCCTCGCCCAACTCGCCCTGGCCTACCCCGAACGAATCAACCCCTACCTCTAACCCCAACGAGCACAACTACTTACACAAAAATCTTGACAAGCTCGGCCGCGAGCCGCCAACTCAGTGCGGAAATCCCCTGAACCGTAAGCAGTGTCGGCCAGTACCGTGACCGGTGAATCCTCACCCTCGAGCAACGTAAGCCCGACCACTGACTCGCGGTTGTCAACACCGTTGGCCTTGCTCAGCGCGCAGTCGGTGATGATGCCGGTCTCGGGTTCGACGGCCAGATGCGCCTTGAACCCGTCCTGGCGACGACGCACGGTCTTGTGCACATGGCGGGCGTCGGGATCCACGGTAGAGATCACCCGATCCGACGCAACTTTCTGGGCAATACGCCAGCGTCCGTCGGTGCCATCAGAGCCCTCGACGGGCTCCACGTCCTGGCCGGCGATCAGCGCCAACAATGCCACCGCCTCGGCAGCCCGTGGTGCCAGCTGCTCATCGGGTAGATGGCCCAGTAGCCGATGGGCATCGCTGACCAGGGCATCGACCAACTGGTTGCGCGCCTCGGCGTCGTCCCAGGCGATCGCCGGTTTGCCTGGATCGTCATAGTTATGGGCGTTGCAGTGTTCGGCGACGACGTCAGCCGCGCCGGATACTTCGCGGCGCGCCCGGCGGATCGCGCCGATCAACTGCGTCACCGTGTCCTGGGTGGCCACCGCGTCATCGAGCACCGTGGAATCCAGCGCGCGCCGCGTTTTGCCCGCTAGCGCCCCACTCTGGGCCACTACCGCTTTGACCGCCTCAAAGATCCGGTTGGGCTGATCCGAGGCCGCTAACCGGCGCCGCCAGTACGTCAAAGTCGTGGCGTGAAACGCCCCCGCGGTCACCGCCATCCCGCACGCAGCCTTCCACCGCAGATCAAACATGACCGCATCCACCGTCTCGCTATCGGACAGACCATGCAGGGCCTGCAGCGTGATCACGGCCGCCATCACATCTGCGGGAACGCTGGGCCGCCCTCGGCCCGTGAGGAAAAGATCGGCAAACATCTCATCGGGGAACAACTCGCCACGATGTGCCGCCAAGAACGCAAAAACGCTGTCCGCCTTCAGAAGATGACCCGCTACCGACTCCGCATCCAGCAGTTCCCGCTGACTCTCCGATCGACCCTGCACATCAAAATCATCACCGACAATCACCACTAAGGGGCCGACCGCCACGCGGATTATTCAGGAGTCTCCTAGGCCGTCGGCGCCAGTCAGTCCGACTGGATATCCGGCCTGGCTAAGGCCCACACCGATTCATCGCCAACATCAGTAATGCATACACCAAGACGGCACGCGAACTGCTGAAGTGACCCGGTGGCCCGTGTTTGAAGTGTTTTGACGATTTGCATTCTGGGAGAAGAGCTGTTGCTCGCGACGGCTGCGCCTGTCGTCGATCGCGGCCTTGCGCTCCTCAACGGGGAAGGCCTGAACGGCAGCGAGGTCGTGCCGATGCTCCTGGTGCAGAAGGGTGCTGCAGCGCGCGGAACGCGGGCGTCACATCCTGATCCAGCTTGGCGACGCCAAGTCTGCGGTACCGGGGCAGTGCGTTAGCCGTTTAATGGTCCAGGAACGTTGCCAGCCGCCCTTACCAGCGCCGAGCGGCGCAGTCGCTTTCTAACACCGCGCCAAGTTGATTGGGGTGACCGCGAAAATCACCTCCAGACCGTCAGATCGGGCGCCGATGTCCAGCTACCAAAACCGGGTCCTAGTCGGCCTTGGTAAAACCGCGGAACGGCTCGATGATAAAGAGCGAATGGGCGAGCGACAGCGTTGGCAGCGCGGGTACCACTCGTCGGTGATGAACTCATCAATCCCGACCACAGCGATGTCCGCCAACGCCCCTAAGTCAGCCGCCGACCCAGCTGCCGAGTGGCCTCCACGAGCAGGCGGGTCAACTGAGGTAGGGAACGTTCCATCATCTCAGTCGGGCCGACGATCGACAGCGCGGCGCGCAGTTGTCCGGCGGCGTCGAAGATGGGCGCGGCCACCGACATGACCCCGGCCTGGACCTCGTCGCGGTTGATAGCGACGCCGTCGCAGCGGACCTTGGCCAGCGTCGCGTCCCACTGAGCGACGGTATGCGCCGAGTTGGAGGTGATCGGTGGGAACCCGGCGCGGCGCCGGGCCTCCGCGACGGCGGGGTCGAAGGCGGCCAGTACCTTGCCTGTTGCTGAGCAGTGCGTCGCGAATCGCCGCGGCAAGACAGCGTCAAGCAGGTAGAGCCCTTCGCGGCACTGCAACCGCTCCAGATGCACCACATCAGCTCCGTCGGCCACACCAAGATGGATGGTGTGGCCGGTACGCTGACGCAGGTCCTCCATGATCGGCAGCGCCGCCTGACGCAGCCGGCTGCGGCTAATCGACAGCTGGCCGAGCTCATAGAGATGCAGGCCCAGCCGGTAGCGCCCGGCCGGATTGCGTTCCACGAAACCTCGGCTGACCAGCGTGCTGAGCATGCGGTGGGCGCTGCTCTTAGCGACCCCCAAGCTGCGCGCCACCTCCGACACACCCAGCTCGTCATCGGTAAGGAAACAGTCGAGCACATCCAGCGTATTGGCGACCGACTTCAATGCGTCATCACGGAACGCAGCTACCGTGTCGGAGGGAGAACAAACGTCGTCGGCGATCCTCACGTCAACCCCCACATAATACTGGCCACTCTTCTGGACCGCTGCATAGTATGGTACAGCTCACTGAAAAGGACCGGAGACTTGCCAGAAATGCCGCGTAGTCAGTTCGTTGCCGCAGATAAGAACGCCCGCGTAACGGTGTGCCGGCGCGGCAATCTTGGATGGCACCAGTAGGCCTGGACGATGGGTTGATGAGGAATGAATCCACGGCCGTGCCAGGGGTGATCGCGAGTCCTTTCGGCGGGTCGGGATAGCTGTCCCACCGCGTTTTCCATCCGGTTTGTCAGAGCCAGTGGGGCTGGTGGGTGCAACATTGGTTTGCGGATCGGCGCGCGACGAAGCGAGTGGGCAGCACGTTGATCGGGTTGCGGTGCTAGGCGGCGCCTCGGGCGACGGCGTTACGACCGCCGGCGAGGACACCGGCGGCGCGCACTAGGTTGTCGCGCCGGCCAGCCAGGCGCAGTTGGCGGCGAACAGCGCAGGGATAGACGCCAGTGGCCCGTCGACGAAGTCAGCGAAGGTGGGCTCGATGATGACGTGCTTTCGATGGGCAATATCGGCCTCGGTGACCGGCAACGCGGAGTTGGTGACAAACAGGTGATAGCCACCACACCGGAAACGACGCCTTCGGTCAGCGGACGGCTATGACGCGGCGCACGGACAGTGCACCCTGCGGCCGCGGCCGCAGGGTGCAGAGGGTCTCGACGACAGAGGCATCAGATCAACTGGCCGTGTTCGAGGTCTTCGACCAAGCCAGCCGCAATGCGTTCCTTGTTGCGGAACGTTTGGCAGGCCGTCGCCAGCGACGTGCAAGTGTGATCTCTAGGACGTGACAAGAAAGTCGCCATCATCCGGCGCACTCGCTCCAACGGAAAGGAAACCGACGATGCCCCAACTGGCTCGTTCTGAATGGTATGACCTGACCCGCGACATGAACTGGAACTTCTCCTACGTCGCCGAGGACCAAGTGTTTCCGGAGGATTTGTCGAAAAGTTTCGGTGTTTCCACCGATTTGTGGTGGACCTGGGATGAGCCCTACAAGATCACCTATCC
>NZ_JBYCLD010000436.1:0-2487 GCF_057473725.1 Mycobacterium sp. TH-M11
TCGTCGGGAATGGCGCCCTCGGTGATGATCTCGCGAACGAAATCGAAGTCGGTCTGGCTGGCCGACGGGAACCCGACCTCGATCTCCTTGTAGCCCATGCGGACCAGCAATTCGAACATGCGGCGCTTGCGCGCCGGGCTCATCGGGTCGATCAGTGCCTGGTTGCCGTCCCGCAAGTCGACCGCGCACCACTGCGGCGCCCGATCGATGACCGTGTCGGGCCAGGTGCGGTCCGGCAGGCGAATCGGCTCGACCTCGTCGGCGAACGGTCGGTACCGGTGGACCGGCATGGACGACCCGCGCTGGGTGTTCCACCGGGGCTGGCCGGGATTGGGCGGACCCGCGGGTCGGATGATGGTTCGGTTGGAGGCGAATGCGTCGGGGGATTCGGCCGACGGCTTGGAAATGCTGCTCACGGTGGTTGCTCCGGTTTTCGAGGGCGGGCCCGAGATGGGCCTCTCAAGATTCGTAGACCGGCGCATCGCGAATACCCGCGACGGGAAGCCGGTCTGGATCAGACCCCGTCGCGGCGTCCGAGAAGGAACACCCGCTGCACGCGCATCAGCTTACACGTTGACCTTGCGTTCACGGCGCGGTCCACTCGCACTTTGTCGCACGGGACGCAGAGTCAACGGACCCTGACCGCCCTCTATCCTGAATCGGACCCCGTAACCCACCCCCTGAGAGGATCGACGTGGCGCTCGTCGTGCAGAAATACGGCGGATCGTCGGTGGCCGACGCCGACCGGATCCGTCGCGTCGCCGAGCGCATCGTCGAGGCCAAGAAGCAGGGTAACGATGTCGTCGTCGTGGTGTCGGCGATGGGCGACACCACCGACAACCTGCTTGATCTGGCCCAGCAGGTCTGCCCGGCGCCCCCGGCGCGCGAACTGGACATGCTGTTGACCGCCGGTGAGCGGATCTCCAACGCGCTGGTCGCGATGGCCATCGAGTCGCTGGGCGCGCAGGCCCGCTCCTTCACCGGCTCGCAGGCCGGCGTCATCACCACCGGTGCCCACGGCAAGGCCAAGATCATCGACGTCACCCCGACGCGGCTGCGGGCCGCCCTCGACGAGGGCCGGATCGTGCTGGTCGCCGGGTTCCAGGGCGTCAGCCAGGACACCCGCGACGTTACGACATTGGGCCGCGGCGGCTCGGACACCACTGCGGTCGCGCTGGCTGCCGCGCTGCACGCCGACGTGTGCGAGATCTACACCGATGTGGACGGTATCTTCAGCGCCGACCCCCGCATCGTCTCCAACGCCCGGCGGCTGGACACCGTCACCTTCGAGGAGATGCTCGAAATGGCGGCCTGCGGGGCGAAGGTCCTGATGCTTCGCTGCGTGGAATACGCTCGCCGCTACAACATTCCGGTGCACGTCCGCTCGTCGTATTCGGACAGACCGGGCACCATCGTCACCGGATCGATTGAGGACATACCCATGGAAGAACCCATCCTGACCGGCGTCGCCCACGACCGCAGCGAGGCCAAGGTCACCGTGACCGGCATCCCGGACCACCCCGGCTACGCCGCGAAGATCTTCCGCGCTGTCGCCGACGCCGACGTCAACATCGACATGGTGCTGCAGAACGTCTCCAAGATCGAGAACGGCAAGACCGACATCACCTTCACCTGCCCCCGCGATGCCGGGCCGGCCGCGGTGGCCAAGCTGGACGCGATGAAGACCGAAATCGGCTTCAGCCAGGTGCTTTACGATGATCACATCGGCAAGGTGTCATTGATCGGCGCCGGCATGCGCAGCCACCCGGGGGTCACCGCCACGTTTTGCGAGGCGCTGGCCGAAGTCGGCGTCAACATCGACCTGATCTCCACCTCCGAGATCCGGATCTCGGTGCTGTGCCGCGACACCGAACTGGACAAGGCCGTCGTCGCGTTACACGAAGCATTCGGCCTCGGCGGCGCCGAGGAGGCCACGGTGTATGCGGGGACAGGACGTTAAATGGTTGCGATCGGGGTAGTCGGCGCCACCGGCCAGGTGGGCCAGGTGATGCGCAAACTGCTCGAAGAGCGTGACTTCCCGGCGACCGACGTGCGGTTCTTCGCCTCGGCCCGCTCGCAGGGTCGCAAGCTGGGATTTCGCGGCCAGGAAATCGAGGTCGAGGACGCCGAAACCGCCGACCCGACCGGGCTGGACATCGCGTTGTTCTCCGCGGGCGCGACGATGTCGCGGGTTCAGGCCCCGCGGTTCGCCGCGGCGGGCGTGACCGTAATCGACAACTCGTCGGCGTTCCGCAAAGACGACGACGTTCCGCTGGTGGTGTCCGAGGTGAATTTCGCTGACGCGAAGAACCGGCCGAAGGGCATCATCGCCAACCCCAACTGCACCACGATGGCCGCGATGCCGGTGCTCAAAGTGCTGCACGACGAGGCCCAGCTGGTCCGCCTGGTGGTCTCGAGCTACCAGGCCGTCTCCGGCAGCGGCCTGGCCGGGGTGTCCGAGCTGGCCGAGCAGGCCCGCGCCGTCAT
>NZ_JBYCLD010000437.1:0-2721 GCF_057473725.1 Mycobacterium sp. TH-M11
TGCTGGCATTGCTGAGCGCGCCTCCCGCACTGGCGATCGCGCCTCCGGTGATCAACCCGGCGGCGATGCCGCCGGACCAGTTGGGCCCTGACCAGCCCACCGAACAGCGCCGGGTCTGCTCGGCGCCGACGTCATTCCCGGGCGCCAACTTCGCCGACCCGCCGTGGGCCAACAACTACCTGCATGTCGCGGAGGCGCAGAAGTTCGCCACCGGCGCCGGCGTGACAGTGGCCGTCATCGACACCGGGGTCAACGCGTCGCCGCGGGTACCCGCCGAACCGGGCGGGGATTTCGTCGACAAGAGCGGCAACGGTCTGTCCGATTGCGACGCCCACGGCACCCTGACCGCATCGATCATCGCGGGAAGGCCCGCTCCTACCGACGCCTTCGTCGGCGTCGCACCCGAGGCGCGACTGCTGTCTTTGCGGCAGACATCCGAAGCCTTTCAACCGGTCGGTGCGCACATCGACCCCAACGATCCCAACAGCACGCAAACGGCCGGGTCCATCCGCAGCCTGGCCCGGGCGATCGTGCACGCCGCCAATATCGGCGCCAACGTCATCAATGTCAGCGAAGCGGCCTGTGTCAAGGTGACCCGACCCGTCGACGAGTCCACGCTCGGAGCGGCGGTCAACTACGCCGTCAACGTCAAGAATGTCGTGATCATCGTCGCCGCCGGCAACACCGGGCAGGACTGCACCCAAAACCCGCCGCCCGACCCGTCGAAACCCAACGACCCGCGCGGCTGGCAGGAAGTCCAGACGATCGTGACGCCGGCCTGGTACGACCCGCTGGTGCTGACGATCGGCAGTTTCGGCCAGGACGCGCTGCCCAGCAACTTCTCCATGCACGGGCCCTGGTTGGGCGCTGCCGCGCCCGGGGACAACATCACCGCTTTGGGCTACGACGGCAATCCCGTGAACGCGCTGCAGGGCCAAGACGGCCCGATACCCATCGCCGGAACTTCGTTCTCGGCGGCATACGTCTCGGGCGTGGCAGCCCTGCTACGACAGCGCTTCCCTGATCTGACCGCGGCGCAGATCGTCAACCGGATCACCGCCACCGCGCGCCACCCCGGTGGCGGTGTCGACAACGTGGTCGGCGTGGGAGTCGTTGATCCGGTCGCGGCGCTGACCTGGGATCTGCCCCCCGGTCCGAAGTTCGCGCAATTCAACGTCAAGAAGATTCCGCCGCCGGTGTACATTCCGCCGCCCGACCGCGGACCGGTCACCATGGTCGCCGTGGCAGGAGTCGCCCTGGCGCTCGTGCTGGGCATAGCGGCGCTGACTCGACGGGCATTGAGCCGCCGATGAATAAGGTGGTGGGGCTGCAGTTTTCCAGTGGCCACGCGATAATCGCGGCAGTATTGGCACCGGCCTGCATCGCGGCGTCCATGCGAGCGGGTCGGTTGTGGGTCGGCATCACGCTGGCCGTACTGATAGCCCTGATTTCGGTCGTCACGGTGCGCAACAGGCGGCTGAGCGGCTGGATGCAAGCGTTCACCGCATGGCGCCGGAGACGACGCAACGCTCCGCCTGCGCCGTCCGCACCGGCAATAGGCGCAACGGTGCTGCCAGGCGATCACGTCGCAGTCCGCTGGCAGGACGACCACCTCGTCGCGATCATCGAGCTGGTTCCCCGGCCGTTCACGCCGACGGTCATCGTGAACGGCGAGGCGCACACCGACGACGTGGTCGACACCCGGCTGGTCGAGCGACTCGTTCAGGCGCACTGCCCCGATCTTGAAGCCGACGTCGTATCCGCCGGATACCGGGTCGGCAAAACGGCGCCTGCCAACCTCGTCGGGCTCTACCAGCAGGTGATCGGCCCCTACCCGGCACCGGCCAATCGACGCACGTGGATTGTGCTGCGCGCCGATCCGGAGGCGGCACGCAAGTCAGCGCATCGGCGCGACGTCGGGGTGGCCGGGTTGGCCCGCTATCTGGTGGCCTCGACGACGCGCATCGCCGACCAGCTGGCCAGCCTGGGCGTCGACGCACGGTGTGCGCGCAGTTTCGACAGCTTCGACCAGGCCACCGAAATCAGCTTCGAGCACGAGACATGGTCATTCATCAAGGGCCGCAGCGCATTCACCGCCGCCTACGCGGCTCCGGGCGGGCCGGACGTCTGGTGGTCTGAGCAGGCCGACCACACGATCACCCGGGTCCGTCTCGTGCCCGGCGCCGCGCCGCAGTCCACGGTATTGCTGACAACGCTGTCCCTTCCGCGGACACCGCGGGGCTTCTCGTGTTTGTTCGGCGGCCAGCGAGCGGCGCTGTCAGGCCGTACCCCGGTCAGTGACCGCCACTATCACCTGCCAATCGGGTCAGCCGGCGTTCTGGTCGGTGAGACGTCGGACCGCTACCCCGTCTACATGCCCTTCGACGATGTCGATACGAGCATCAATCTCGGTGACGCCCAACTGTTTACGCAATTCGTCGTACGCTCCGCGGCAGCCGGCGCGGTGGTCACTCTCGAACCACGCTTCTCCGAATTCGCCGGTTACGTCAACGGCCGCATCGGGCAGGTGAACAAGGTCGTCTGGCCCAACGCGACGACCTACCTCGGCCCGCAACGCGGTGTCGGCCGAGTCATTCTGCGGCCCAACTTTATTGGCACGCCCCGGCACCGGCAGCTGCCGATTCGGATGATCCAGCCACGCGAGGAAAGCCGTTACCAGTGGGCGCTGGAAAAGTGAGCCTGAGGAGGAATCATGGGCGA
>NZ_JBYCLD010000438.1:0-3193 GCF_057473725.1 Mycobacterium sp. TH-M11
CGGTCATGCGCGGCCGATGAGATTCAGGAGGCAGCAATGGCTCAGGAGCAGACCAAGCGCGGCGGGGGCGGCGGAGACGACGACGATCTCACCGGCAACACTGCGGCGGGCCAGGAACGCCGGGAGAAGCTCACCGAGGACACCGATGACCTGCTTGACGAGATCGACGACGTGCTGGAAGAGAACGCCGAGGACTTTGTGCGCGCGTACGTCCAAAAGGGCGGCCAGTGACCTGGTTGTCGCGTGATCGTCTGCCCCTCAACTCAGCAAACCCAGGAATCGCGCTCACCGGCGTAGGCCTGTCGTCGTTTTCGGAGTTCCTGCGGTTGCAGGCACCGGAGCTGCTGCCGACCGGCGCGGGTGCCGCGCAGTCCGGCGGGGCCGGTGAGCAACTGCCGCACGGCACCACCATCGTCGCGTTGAAGTACCCCGGCGGGGTCCTGATCGCCGGTGACCGGCGCTCTACGCAGGGCAACATGATTGCCGGCCGCGACGTGCAGAAGGTGTACGTCACCGACGAGTACACCGCGACCGGCATCGCCGGCACCGCGGCGATCGCCGTCGAGTTCGCCCGGCTCTACGCGGTGGAGCTGGAGCACTACGAGAAGCTCGAAGGTGTCCCGCTGACGTTCGCCGGCAAGGTCAATCGGCTGTCGACCATGGTGCGCGGCAACCTGGGCGCCGCCATGCAGGGCCTGGTGGCGTTGCCGTTGTTGGCCGGCTATGACATCGACGCCGACGACCCGCAGACCGCGGGGCGCATCGTGTCGTTCGACGCCGCCGGCGGCTGGAACGTCGAGAGCGAGGGCTATCAGGCGGTGGGCTCGGGCTCGCTGTTTGCCAAGTCGTCGATCAAGAAGCTCTACAACCAGATCAACGACGCCGACACCGCGTTGCGAGTCGCCATCGAGGCGCTCTATGACGCCGCCGACGACGACTCCGCCACCGGCGGCCCGGACCTGGTGCGGGGCATCTACCCGACCGCGGTCGCCATCGACGCCGACGGCGCTGTCGACATCGCCGAGGAACGGATCGCCGAACTGGCCCGTGTGGTGGTCGAGAGCCGAACTCGTGGCGGGGATTCGGCGCCGGAGACCAAGCGGGGTAAGAAATGAGCTTCCCGTACTTCATCTCGCCCGAGCAGGCGATGCGCGAGCGCAGCGAGCTCGCGCGCAAGGGCATCGCTCGCGGACGCAGCGTGGTGGCCCTGGCCTACGCCGACGGTGTGCTGTTCGTCGCCGAAAATCCTTCTCGCTCGCTGCAGAAGATCAGTGAACTCTACGACCGAGTGGGTTTTGCGGCGGCCGGCCGGATCAACGAGTTCGAGAACCTGCGCCGCGGCGGCATTCAGTTCGCCGACACCCGCGGCTACGCCTATGACCGCCGTGACGTCACCGCACGCCAGTTGGCCAACGTCTACGCCCAGACTTTGGGCACCATCTTCACCGACCAGGCCAAGCCCTATGAGGTGGAGTTGTGTGTTGCCGGCGTCGCCTACCAGGGGCAGACCAAAGCGCCTGAGCTCTACAGGGTTACCTACGACGGCTCGATCACCGATGAGCCGCACTTCGTGGTGATGGGCGGCACCACCGAGCCGGTCACCAACGCGCTCAAGGAGTCCTACGCCGAGAACGCGGAGCTGGCCGACGCACTGCACATCGCGGTCAATGCGCTCAAACAGACCGACTCCGGCAACGGTGCCGAACCGCGCGAGCTGGGACCGGGCACCTTGGAGGTCGCCATTTTGGATGCCAACCGGCCCAAGCGTGCGTTTCGACGGATCAGCCGTGCCGCGCTGGAATCGCTTTTACCGCAAGCTGGCTCGTCGGGGGAGGCGTCAGACGAGGCTTCTGGCTAAGCCCGCCTATGCCCAAGAAATACGGGGTCAAGGAAAAGGACCTGGTTGTCAATCACATTGTCGACCTAGTACTTGCCGGAGAGCTGCGCACCGGCGACCGGATCAACCGCGATGCGATCGCGGGCGCTCTAGGGGTCAGTCGGCTTCCAGTTCAGCAGGGCATCGACCAACTCGAACAAACGGGGATGCTGGCCGGCGTTTATCACCGTGGCGTGTTTGTCAGCCGGTTCGATGAGGCCGTGGTTCGCGAACAGCACGAATTGCACGGGACATTGAATGCGATTCCCTCGATGCGAGCGGCGGTGAGCCCGACGCCGCGTGTTCTCGCCGAACTCGATGCGGCAGTGCGGGAACTGCGCGCCAACAAGGCGCCGGCCGGGTTCCACGACGCGGCCATCGAGTTTCGCCGGATCATCGTCGAGGAATACGCCGGCCCGCCATTGCAGGCGGCGATCGGTGCTTCACGGGTGTTCATGCCGCGTGGGTTCTGGAAGAGCTATGCCAACGAGCACGAGGAGTTTCTGCCCAGCTTTGAGGCGGAAGCCGCAGCGATCCATCAGCGCGACCCGGAGGCCGCTCGGGTGGCCTGTATGGACCGGGCGGAGCTGCAGGCCGAGGTGGTACTCGCCGAGTTGACCAGGCGTGGCGTGCTGAACAGGTTAGGTTCTGGCTGAACCCGGTACCGCGGGTCGCCTACCGATCGATCCGGAAACGCTTGACTCGCGCTCCCGCACCCGATGCCAGTTCGACACGGCTGCGCGACACGCCGAAATGCTCTGCCAGAACGCGGATGACGGCGGCGTTCGCTTTGCCGTCCACGGCCGGCTCGCGTACGTAGACGGTCAGTTGACCATCGTCGTCGGTCTCCACCAGGGGGCCTTTGCGGCTGCCCGGCTTGACTTTGACGACGACGGTTTCAGTCATCGTGCCAGGGCTAGCGGGCGACGATCACCGACGAGCCGTGCCCGAACAGGCCCTGGTTGGCGGTGACGCCCACCGTGGCGCCCTCGACCTGCCGGCCGGTGGCCTGACCGCGCAGCTGCCAGGTCAGCTCGCACACCTGGGCAATGGCCTGCGCCGGGATCGCCTCGCCGAAGCAGGCCAGCCCGCCGGACGGGTTCACCGGCACCCGGCCACCGATGGTGGTGGCGCCGCTGCGCAGCAGCTGCTCGCCCTCGCCCTTGGCGCACAGGCCCAGGTGCTCGTACCAGTCGATCTCCAGCGCGGTCGACAGGTCATAGACCTCGGCCAGGCTGACGTCCTCGGGTCCGATCCCGGCCTCGGCGTAGGCGGCGTCCAGGATCTGGTCCTTGAACACCCGCTCCGGGGCCGCCA
>NZ_JBYCLD010000439.1:0-7661 GCF_057473725.1 Mycobacterium sp. TH-M11
GGACCCGACCCACCTAAAAGTGTCTTGTATGCCGGACGGAAAAGGCGTGGCCTGCCGACCGTGCGTCCGGGTCGGCCGCGGCTGGGCGCCGACAGCACATAGCTGGCATGCCATATATGCGGCACAAAGGCACCGTGCAGAAGACGACGATCTACCTCGACGACGGCACGGACAGCCGACTCATCGAGATGTCAAGGCGGCGTGGCCGTTCACGCGCTGCACTGATCCGCGAAGCCCGGCCGCTTGGCGCCAGCGGACACTCAGACCCCTCTGGGGGCAAGCGTTCAGGCTGCTTCCCGTCGAGCAATGACCTGGATCGATCGGTGCAATGCCGGCGTTGAACACTCGGTGGTAACCAAGTTGTGCACCAGATTGCGCCAATGACCTCAGTCCCAACAAAGGCGCACGATGAGCGAGCCCACCGGTCCGCCGAAGCCCGTCATGTGCGAGCAGTAAAGCACCTAGAGTCGGCGACGTGTCCTCACTGAATACCGCATCCGGAACTGTCAATACCGCTGATCTCGGTGTCACGCTCATGCACGAGCACGTGTTCATCATGACCACCGAGATCGCGATGAATTACCCCGAAGCCTGGGGCGACGAAGACAAGCGGGTGGCAGACGCCATCGATCGGCTCAACGAACTCAAGTCGCGCGGCGTCGACACCATCGTCGATCTCACCGTGATCGGGCTGGGCCGCTACATCCCGCGGATCGCGCGGGTCGCCGCAGCCACCGACCTCAACATCGTCGTCGCCACCGGCCTCTACACCTACAACGACGTCCCGTTCCGGTTTCACTACGTGGGGCCCGGCGCCGAACTCGGTGGACCGGAAACCATGACCGACATGTTCGTCCGAGACATCGAGGAGGGCATCGCCGACACCGGCATCAAGGCCGGCATCCTCAAGTGCGCCACCGACAAACCCGGCATCACGCCAGGCGTCGAGCGGGTGCTGCGCGCCGTCGCCCAGGCGCACAAGCGCACCGGGGTGCCGATCTCCACGCACACCCACGCCGGCCTGCGGCGCGGCCTGGAACAGCAGAAGATCTTCGAAGAAGAGGGCGTCGACCTGAGCCGGGTGATCATCGGCCATTCCGGCGACAGCACCGATGTCGGCTACCTCGAGGAGCTCATCGCGGGCGGCTCTTACCTCGGCATGGACCGGTTCGGCATCGACACCATCTTGCCGTTCGAAGACCGGGTCAACATCGTCGCGACGATGTGCGAGCGCGGGCATGCGGACAAGATGGTGCTGTCGCACGACGCCAACTGCTACTTCGACGCGCTACCCGAAGAACTCCTGCCGATCGCTGCACCGAATTGGAATTACCTGCACATCCACAACGACGTCATCCCCGCGCTCAAGCAGCGCGGCGTCACCGACGAGCAGCTGCACACCATGCTCGTCGACAATCCGCGCAGCATCTTCGAACGGCAGGGCGCCTACGCGTGAGCGCGCCGGTCCCGCCGATCGGCGCCCAGATCTCCGCGCTGGCCGCGCTCGCGCCCGACGAGCCCGCCGTCACGTGCGACGGGCGCACCCTGACCCGCGGCGAACTCGACCGCTCGACCAACCGGCTGGCGCGGGCCTACGCCGAGCGCGGCGTAGGCATCGGCGACTACGTGACGATCGTGTTGCCCAACGGAATCGAGTGGATTCAGGCGGTGGTGGCGTGCTGGAAGCTGGGCGCCGTGCCGCAGCCGCTGTCGGCGCGGCTGCCCGACGCCGAGCTCGCGGGGCTGCTGGAGCTGCGGCCGCCGACGCTGTTGGTCGGTAGGGTAGATAGCGAAATACCCAGTGTGCCGGCTGGTTTCGAGCCCGATCCGTCCTTGTCCGACGCGACGTTGCCCGAGGCGGTGTCGCCGGTGTGGAAGGCGATGGGGTCAGGTGGCAGCACCGGTCGTCCGAAACTCATCGAGTCCGGTGGCGACAGCCGGATCCCGCCGGCGATCGGCTATCCGCTCGGCGCCCAAGAGGGCGACGTGACACTGGTCCCGGTTCCGTTGTCGCACAACACTGGATTTACCACCGCGACTATCGCGCTGCTGATGCGCCATCACCTGATCCTGATGAGCCGATTCGAGCCGACGACGTTCCTGCGACTGATCAGCGATCACCGTGTCACGTTCCTGACCACGGTGCCGACCATCATGCAGCGGTGCTTGCCGGTCTATTACGACAACCCCGACGCCTTCGACCTGTCGTCGCTGCGCCGGTTCTGGCATTTGGGCGCACCGTGTCCGCCGGCAATCAAGCAGGCCTGGATCGACCTGCTCGGACCGGAGAAGGTGTGGGAACTCTACGGCGGCACCGAATTACAGGCGCTGACGTTCATCTCTGGCGACCAGTGGCTGACGCACCGCGGCTCGGTCGGCGTGGTGGTGGCCGGCGAGATGACGGTGCTCGACGACAACGGAAACCGCTGCGCGCCGGGCGAGGTGGGCGAGATCTATCTGCGGCCGAGTCCCGGCAGCGGTCCCACCTACCGCTACGTCGGCGCGACCGCGAAATCACGCGATGGCTGGGAGTCGTTGGGCGACCTCGGTTACTTCGACGCCGACGGATTCCTCTATATCTCTGACCGCCGAGTCGACATGTTTACCGTCGGCGGCCGCAATGTCTACCCCGCCGAAATCGAGGCCGCGTTGTCCGAGCACCCAGATGTGCTGTCCTGCTTGGTCGTCGGGGTGCCGCACGACGATCTGGGACAGGTCCCCTATGCGCTGGTCCAGCCCAGGACCGCGCTGGACGAATCCGCGGTGCAAGAGTTCCTGCGCGATCGCGTCGCCGGCTACAAGGTGCCGGCGACTGTCGAGTTCGTCGACGCTCCATTACGCGACGACGCCGGCAAGGCCCGCCGCTCCGCGGTCCGCGATCGCATCATTGCGCAGCGCTCCGCCGCCGGCGGGGAGACCGCCACCGCATCGCATTAATTCACATCGTCGGCTGCGGACGTCAAGGCGCGATTGCGTCTTCTTGACGCGGGCCCACCGTCGGCTTCGCGCCCGACCTACCGCGAGATTCCCAGCGCCGCAACGCATCCCGGCACGGTGATTCGATCAGCGCGTAGCTCACCGCGGCAATCGCAATGGTGAAGATCAGCGTCAGCGTCAGCACCTCGGGCAGGTGACCGTGGAACGCGAATTGACCGATGACGGGGAACACCATGGTCAACGCCGCCAGATGCCAGATAAAGATGCCATAGGACCAGCGGCCCAGCGTCACCATCGGGGCGCTGCCCAGGAAGCGGTGGCTGTCGTCGGGCCGGTCAAGCACCAGCGGCGCGACCAGTCCCGCGGCCACCAGTGCGCCCATCGCGGTTTTCACGGTGAATTGGGCGTTGCTGCTCGGGACCAGCCCGGCGGGCCCGGCCAGCGGGGAGGCCGCGACAAGGTAGGCGACCACGACCACGGTGGCCATCAGCAGCCGGTGCCGCGCCAGTCGGTGCGGCCAGCGGGTCGGGCCGTGGATCCACTCGGCAAGCAGCATGCCCGCGGCGAACCAGGAGAAGAACGCCGGCGGCCAGGTCAACGGGTTCAGCCCGGGTGGAGCATGCAGCGGGAGCCAGCCCCAAAACAGGCTTGCGAGCGCCAGCGCGGCAATCGCCGGAACGCGGGCGCGGACCGGCAGGCGGGCGGCCAGCATCGCGAGGATCGGCAAGGCCAGATAAAAGCTGACCTCGACCGACAGACTCCACATTTGAGTCAGCCCGGCCGTCAGCGTCAGCGGTACATAGACCTGGGTCAACGTCAGATTCGCGAGCCACACCGTGAGGTTCGGGTGGTGGCCGTCGGGCAGCAGGGTCAGGATGACCACGACCGCAACCAGATAGGCCGGCATGATGCGGACCACCCGCGACCGCAGATAGTGCCCGGTGGCAGGGCGCGGCGCCAGACCCCGGGCAGCGGCTGCGTGGCTACGCCACAACAGGAATCCCGACAGTGCGAAGAAGACCGCGACCGCGAGATCGAAGCGGCCGAACAACCGACCGTCGAACCCGCTGGCGTGCCCGGTATCGAACGCGACGTGGGTGATGACGACGCCGATTGCGGCACCGGCCCGCATGCCTTCGACAGCGGGCAGAAAGGTGCGGGTGCCGCCGACCTGCGCTGGCCTCATGCGACGCGCGTCAGCAGATCCGCGCTCTGAATGGTCGCCGGCCGGGTCCATGACGACAGTCTGCCTGGCACCCTGTTTATCCACTGTGGGGACATAAACAGCGACCTTAAACAGTGCTGTTAGGGTCGAACGAGTTTTGCTTCTCCGCAGCGCGGTATGCGGGTCTAACCCCAGGTCGCCGAGGGTACAGAATCCGGACGAGACCAGAAGGAGGTCGCGGCAACGTGAACCGAGCAGTCATGTTGCGGATGGCCGCGTGCGGGATCATGGGACTCGGAGCCGCGTTGTTGATCGCCGCGCTGCTGCTGTGGACCTACACCGGTAGCCGCATCACCAAGATTCCGCTCGATGTCGATGCGACGCTGATCGGCGAGGGCAACGGGACGGTCGTGGACCCCGCTTCGCTCTACAGTCCGAAGCTCGTGGTCAACAAAGACGTCCCAGTGGTGTCCCAGCAGCAGATCGACGTCGAATCCCCCGCCAACGCCGATGTCGTCACCTTCCAGGTGGGTAGTACCGTGCGGCGCAGCGACAAGCAGAAGGACTCCGGCCTGCTGCTCGCCATTGTCGATACGGTCACGCTGAACCGCAAGACGGCGTCCGCGGTGTCCGACGACACCCACCCCGGTGGCGCAGTGCAAAAGCCGCGCGGCTTCAAGGACGAAAGCCCGGCCACCAACATCGCACTGCCCCACGAGGGCCTGGCCTACCGATTCCCGTTCCACACCGAAAAGCGGTCCTACTCCTACTTCGACCCGATTGCGCAGAAGGCGTTCGAGGCCAACTACACCGGCGAAGAAGACGTCAACGGCCTGACCGCCTACAAGTTCACCCAAGACGTCGGCTACGACGCCGACGGCAAGCTGGCCGAGCCGGTCCGGTATCCGTCGCTGTACGCCGACGACGCCGACAGCAAGGTCACCAACACCGCATTGATGTGGGGCCTGCCGGGCGATCCCGACGAGAAGATCACCATGACCCGTTACTACGCCGCGCAGAAGACGTTCTGGGTGGACCCGGTGTCGGGAACGATCGTCAAGAAGCAAGAGCGGGCCAACCACTACTACGCGCGCGACGCGTTGAAGCCGGAGGTGACGCTGGCCGACTACCGAGTCACCTCCACCGAGGAGACGGTCGAGTCTCAGGTCAACGCCGCGCGCAACGAACGCGACCGGTTGGCCTTGTGGTCCCGGGTGCTGCCGATCACGTTCACCGCGGCGGGCGCGATCGCGCTGATCGGGGGACTGCTGCTCGGCTCTTTCAGCCTGCGAGCCGAGACCGCGTTGAACGAGTCGGACCCCGAGAGCGACGATCACGGCTTCTTCCGACGCGGCGAGCCACCACCGGCGCGGGTACCCGGAGCAGAAGCCGAGACCGAGAAGATTCCCACGCAGCCCAAGGACGTCAAGCGAGAGGGCCCGTCGAGTTCGGGAGGTCCTTCGACGTCCGGGCCACCCGATCTTCCCTAGCTAGTTCACCGGGTGCGCTGGTTTCGGCCCGGGTACGCGCTGGCGTTGGCGCTGCTGGTGGTGGCCCCGCTGCTGAAGCCCGGCTACCTGTTGCTGCGCGACGCGGTGTCCACCCCGCGGTCGTATCTCAGCGACAACGCTCTCGGTCTGGTGTCGGCTCCCCGGGCCACGCCGCAGGATTTCGCGGTCGCGGTGGCTTCGCGGGTTGTCGACGGCGGCGTCGTGGTGAAGGCGCTGTTGGTCGTGGGTCTCTGGCTGGCGGGCTGGGGCGCCGCCCGACTCGTCGCCCGGCTGGTGCCGGAATCCGGCGCAGGGGGTGAATTCACAGCGATCACGGTGGCGATCTGGAATCCCTACGTCGGCGAGCGCCTGTTGCAAGGGCATTGGAGCCTGCTGCTCGGATACGGCTGTCTGCCCTGGGTCGCCACGACGGTAGTGTCGCTGCGTTCGGACGAAAACGTCTCGTGGACGGGTGTTTTCGGCCTGGCGTTCTGGATCGCGCTGGCCGGGTTGACGCCGAGCGGGTTGATGCTGGCGACAACGGTCGGGCTCACGTGTGTCGCGGCGCCCGGCGTCGGAATGGCGCGCCGGCGTTGTGCCGCACTCATATTCGGCATCGCCGTGGTGGGCGCTCTGCCATGGCTGACCGCGTCGGCACTGGGCGTGTCACTGTCCGGCACCTGGGCGCACACGCCGGGTGTCGCCGCGTTCGCGGCACGGGCCGAACCAGGACTTGGCACGCTGGGCAGTCTGGCCAGCCTGGGCGGAATATGGAACGCAGACGCGGTACCAGATTCGCGCAGCACATATTTCGCCCTGGTCTCGGCCTTCGTACTGCTCGCGGTGGTGTCCGCCGGCGTTGTCGCGCTGGCGCGGTGTCGCGCGGTGCGGCCATTGCTGGTGCTGGCGGCGGTGTCGGTGCTGATTCCCGCCGCGTCGGCGACTGGCCCGGGTTTGGCCGTTCTGCACGCCGCGGTCCAGGCCGTGCCCGGCCTGGGTGTGCTGCGCGACACGCAGAAGTGGGTCGCGTTGGCGATGCCGGGCTACGCGGTGGCCGGAGCGGGTGCGGTGCTGACGTTGCGGCGCTGGCTGCGGCCCGTTTCGGCAGCACTGCTGTGCTGCCTCTGCGTTGTCTTGGCAATACCCGACCTGGCGTGGGGCGTAGCGGGAAAGGTCACGTCGGTGCACTACCCCGGCGACTGGGCGGCCGTCGCCGCGGCCATCAACCGCGCACCGGCCCCGGTCGCAGTGTTGCCGGCTGACACCATGCGGCGGTTCGCCTGGTCCGGGCCGGCCGCGGTGCTGGATCCGCTGCCGCGCTGGCTGCGCGCCGACGTGCTGGTCACCGGTGATCTGACGATCTCCGGGACGACGGTCCCCGGGGAGGGCGACCGGGCCCGCGCGGTCCAGCAACTGCTGCTGGCCGGCGCCGACCCGGACCGGATCCGGGCCGCCGGTGTGGGATGGCTGGTGGTCGAGGAGGGCACACCCGGCGACATGAGCACGGCCGCAGAGACTTTGCGGCGACTGCCCGTGGCCTATCGCGGGCGGGACATGATGCTCTACCGTGTCGGCGGCAACGCCCCCGGCGCGTCGACGGATCGGCGCGCCCTGGCTCTCGTCGCGCATTTGGCGTGGCTGGCGATGCTGATCACCGGGGCGGTCGGGTGCGCGGTGAGCATCCTCCGCAGTCGCTAGACGACACCGCTGACCCGGTCGCCGGCGGCAACCGATTCCAGCACCGACCGCATCGCTTCCGCGCTTGTGCGCCAAGAGAATTCCACGCTGCGTACCTGCGCCTTGGTGCCGAGCTGATCGCGCAACACCGGATCGACCAACAGCTGCTCGAGCCGGTTCACCAGGTCGGCGTGGTCGTCGACCAGCACACCGGTGACCCCGTCGATGACCGAGTCCGCCAGCCCCCCGGACGACCGGTAGCCGACGGTCGGCACCGCGTGCTGCGCCGCCTCGATGACCGCCAACCCCCAGCCTTCTTTCCGGGACGGCAGCACGTGCACCCAAGCCTGTTGCAGCACAAGGTGCTTGGCCGCATCGCCGACGTGCCCGTG
>NZ_JBYCLD010000440.1:0-13499 GCF_057473725.1 Mycobacterium sp. TH-M11
ACGTGGACGCCGCACTGGTTCGGAGCTGTGAACGGAGCCGTGGAGGCCATCGCGATCTTCGGTCCGCACGGTGAGCGGCTCCATATGCACACCTGAACAGTCGCAAAACGAGTCCACCCGCTCGGGATCGCCGAACGGGTGGACACGTTAGGAGCTGACTTACACGTCGTAGTAGAGCGCGAACTCATAGGGGTGCGGCCGGATCTGGACCGGCAGGATCTCGTTCTCGCGCTTGTAGCTGATCCACGTCTCGATCAGGTCAGACGTGAAAACGCCTCCCTCGGTGAGGTATTCGTGATCCTCTTCCAAGCGGTCGATCACCGCCGAGAGCTGGGTCGGGGCCTGCGGGATGTTCGCAGCTTCCTCCGGCGGCAGCTCGTAGAGGTCTTTGTCGACCGGGGTCTGCGGCTCGATCTTGTTCTTGATGCCGTCCAAGCCGGCCATCAGCATGGCCGCGAACGCCAGGTACGGGTTGCCTGAGGAGTCGGGGCAACGGAACTCTAGACGCTTGGCCTTGGGGTTGCTGCCGGTGATCGGGATGCGGACACACGCCGACCGGTTGCGCTGGCTGTAGACCAGGTTGATCGGTGCCTCGAAGCCCGGGACCAGACGCTTATAGGAGTTCGTCGTGGGGTTGGTGAACGCCAGCAGCGACGGTGCGTGGTGCAGCAGGCCGCCGATGTAGTGCCGCGCGGTGTCGGACAGCCCGGCGTAACCGGTCTCGTCGTACATCAGCGGGCTGCCGTCTTTCCACAGCGACTGGTGGGTGTGCATACCCGAGCCGTTGTCACCGAACAGCGGCTTGGGCATGAACGTGACGGTCTTGCCTTCCTGCCATGCGGTGTTCTTGACGATGTACTTGTAGAGCTGCATGTCGTCGGCGGCGTGCAGCAGCGTGTTGAACTTGTAGTTGATCTCGGCCTGACCACCGGTGCCCACCTCGTGGTGGCCCTTCTCCAGGGAAAAGCCGGCCTTGATCAGGTTCTGCAGCATCTTGGCGCGCAGGTCGACGTAGTGGTCGACGGGGGCGACCGGGAAGTAGCCACCCTTGGGGCGCACCTTGTAACCGCGGTTGGGGCTGCCGTCGTTCTCGGTCGGCTCGCCGGTGTTCCACCAACCGGAGATCGCGTCGACCTCGTAGAACGTGCCGTTGATGTTCGAGTCGAAACTGACGGAGTCGAAGATGTAGAACTCGGCCTCGGCGCCGAAATAGGCGGTGTCGGCGATGCCGGTGCTGTTCAGGTAGTTCTCCGCCTTGCGAGCGATGTTGCGCGGGTCGCGCGAATACGGCTCCAGGGTGAACGGGTCGTGCACGAAGAAGTTCAGGTTCAGCGTCTTGGCCTGGGTGAACAGGTCGATCTGCGCCGTGTCAGGGTCGGGCAGGAGCAGCATGTCGGATTCGTGGATGGACTGGAATCCGCGAATCGAGGAGCCGTCGAAGGCCAAGCCTTCCTCGAACACGCTCTCGTCGAAGAACGAAATCGGAATTGTGAAGTGCTGCATGATGCCTGGCAGGTCACAGAACCGGACGTCGACGAATTCGACGTGCTCGTCCTTGGCCAGTTTGATGATGTCGTCGGCCGTATGTTCGGACACCTAAGCGCTCTCCTTTGCTGCGAGCTTCGAACCACTGTGGTCGCGGATGAGCCTTCTTTTACGTGGCCGTAATAGAAAACCCGGTCAGACGCTAGGGAGGCAATGTTGCGTGAGTCAAACCCTGTGTTACATCTACGTTAAGCCGCAGCAGGTTGCGCCTCGTCGTCTGGCCAGACCTGACTTTATTGTGGGGGAATGACCCGCAGCAACCGGCCCCCGAAATCCGACGATTCGGAACGTTCGCGGGGGTATCCGGGCAGCGTGCTCGGACTGCCCGAAAGCGGGCCCGGCGCGCTGGCCGGCCTGGGCCGGCGGGTGGTGGCGCTGCTCGTCGATTGGTTCATCGCCTATGGGTTGGCCAGTCTCACGGTCACCGTTGGTCTGCTGACCAGCCGACAGTTTCTCTACGGGCAAGCGGGCGCAGCCGCCGTGTTGGCGATCTGGCTGGTGCTCGGTGTGGTTTCGGTGCGTTTGTTCCAGTTCACGCCGGGACAGCTCGCGCTGGGCCTGCGAGTAGCGTCGGTCGACGAGAGGCTGCACGTCGGCCTGGGCCGCGCGCTGGTTCGTGGAGTGTTGATCGCATTCGTCGTCCCGGCGTTGTTCGTCGACGTCGACGGGCGCGGCATTCAGGACCGGGTGACCGGCACCGCCGTCGTGCGGCGCTGATCTCCGGCGCCGCTCCTCCTCAGGACCCCCTGCATCGTCGCTGGCGCTGATCTCCGCGGGACCCGGTGATTTAACGGCGGCGGACGGTCCGCTGGACCCCGCGCATCTTGGCGTTGCCGGGCATCGGACCCTTGGGCATCGCGGCGGCGCCGGTCCGCGAGCCCAACGCCGCGAGCCGCGATTCCAGCGCGTCCATCTGCTTGCCGTTGATGTTGGACGGCAGCCTGGTCAGGTGGCGTTCCAGCTTGGCCAGCGGAACCTCGCCCTCGCCGTTGCCGACGATGATGTCGTAGATCGGTACGTCGCCGACCAGTTTGGCGGTGCGCTTCTTCTCCTGGGCAAGCAACGGTTTGACCCGGCCCGCCGCGCCCTCGCCGACCAGGATCACACCGGGTCGGCCCAGCACCCGGTGTACGGCGTCGAGATGCCCGGTGGCGGCCACACCCGGAGTCACCCGCCACTTGCCGCGCAGGTTGTCCAACGCCCAGGCGGCGGCCCCGGCCTGGCCTTCGGCCTTGCCGTAGACCGATTTCTGCGCGCGCCGGCCGAAGACGATGAAGGCCGCCAACGCGCCGAAGACCACACCCAGCGCGATCAGAGAGATCATCGCGAAGCCGCCGAAGGCCAACCCACCCGCCACCGCGATGCCCACGACCAGCACGAACGCGCCGATCATGTACGGCAGTAGGCGCTTGTCCTCTTGGCGCTGGATGTTGAACGCCTGCCAGAGCTGACGTCGGCGTTCTTTACTGGCTGCCACGCGAATGGCTTTCGCCTCGGCACGGGCGGCCTTGCTCGGCTTGGCTGCGCTGGATTTGGCCATAATCGCCAAGAATACTTAAAGCCGACGCTGGCGGGCCTGCTGGTAGAGCCGTCCGGCCCGATACGAGGAACGCACCAGCGGGCCGGCCAGCACCCCGGCGAATCCGAGTCGTTCGGCGTACTGCTCGTACTCGCCGAACTCGTCAGGGTGGACCCAGCGATCAACCGGGTGATGCCGCGCCGTCGGACGCAGGTACTGGGTGATCGTGACGATGTCGCAGCCGGCTTCGTGTAGATCGACCAGCGCGGCACGTATCTCCTCGGGTGTCTCGCCCATGCCCAGGATCAGGTTGCTCTTGGTCACCAGGCCGAAGTCACGCGCCGCCGTCAGCACGGCGAGGCTACGCCGGTAGGAGAAGGCCGGCCGGATGCGCTTGAAGATGCGCGGCACCGTTTCGAGGTTGTGCGCCAACACTTCTGGCCGGGCTTCGAAGACCTCACGCAATTGGTCGGCGTTACCGTTGAAGTCGGGGATTAACAACTCCACCCCGGTGGACGGGTTGAGGTGCTTGATGGCCCGCACCGTTTCGGCGTACAGCCAGGCGCCGCCGTCGGGCAGATCGTCACGGGCCACCCCGGTGACGGTGGAATACCGCAGGCTCATCGCCTGCACGCTCTCGGCGACCCGCCGCGGCTCGTCACGGTCCAGTGCCGCGGGTTTGCCGGTGTCAATCTGGCAGAAGTCACACCGGCGGCTGCAGACCTCCCCGCCGATCAGGAAGGTGGCCTCCCGGTCTTCCCAGCATTCATAGATGTTGGGGCAGCCCGCTTCCTCGCACACGGTGTGCAGGCCCTCACGGCGGACCAGCTTCTTGAGTTCGGTGTATTCCGGGCCCATCCGCAGCCGGGTCTTGATCCACGGCGGTTTGCGCTCGATCGGGATCTCTGCGTTGCGCACTTCCAGCCGCAGCAGTTTCCTACCTTCGGGGGCGACGGTCACAACGGTGATGCTACGCGGGCGGCGCTGTGCTAGCCGCCGGCGACGAGGCGCGCCGGAACGGCGGGCTGAGGAGGCGGGCACGGGTGCACGGCGACCGGCAGGCGGCCGTCCAAGGCGTCGCACACCGCCTCGGCGACCGCCGCCCGGACATCCTCGACGCCGACTCGTCGGCCCAGTTCGGCCGAGATCGACGTCACGCCGGCGTCGCTGATCCCGCACGGCACGATCGTCTCGAACGCGGTGAGGTCGCAGTCGCAGTTCAGGGCGAATCCGTGCAGCGTCGTCGCCCGCGACACCCGGACTCCGATGGCGGCGACCTTGCGGTCTGGTCGGCCATCACCGGCGGGCACCCATACCCCGGAGCGTCCGTCGATACGCCCGACTTGAAGGCCGACGTCGGCGCAGACCTTGATCAGGGCCTCTTCAATGCGCCGCACGTAATTGACCACGTCGAGCGGTTCGGCGAGCCCGATGATCGGGTAGCCCACTAGCTGGCCGGGCCCGTGCCAGGTGATCTTCCCGCCGCGGTCGGTGTCGATGACGGGCGTGCCATCGGCTGGGCGCTCCTCGACGGCGGTGCGCCGTCCGGCGGTGTAGACCGAGGGATGCTCGAGGAGAAGCAGCGAGTCGGGGGCGCCGGCCGCGCGGGAATCGGCCAACTCCTGCTGCAGTTGCCAAGCGACCCGATAATCGACGGTATCCATCTGACGTATGTCGATGGGGGTGCTGCTCGATCGGATCGAACTCACACGCCAGACCGTACAACCTGAACCTGGCGACAAGCTGACAGCGATCACGCGGTCTATGCGACGTCGGGGCTTGCGGTGGCGTAGCGCAAAGCCTCGCCGACGGTGTTGTGGTGGAAATGAAAACCGGTTCGCTCCAACACTCCCGGGATGGCGCGCTGCCCGCTCAGCAGGGTCTCGTCGGCGAATTCGCCCAGGGCGGCGCGTATCGCAAAGCTCGGCAGCATCAGCGGGGTGGGCCGATTGATCGCCCGGCCCAATGCCGCGGTGAATTCGGCGTTGGTGACGGGCGCCGGTCCGGTGAGGTTCACTGGTCCGGACAGCCGCTCGTCGGAGATCGCGAACTGCAGCGCCCGGACGGTGTCCTCCAAGCTGATCCAGGACAGGTATTGGCGGCCGCTGCCCAGTCGGACGCCCAGACCCAGCGAGAACAGCGGCCGCAGTTGACCGAGAGCGCCGCCTGCGGCGGCCAGCACGACGCCGGTACGCGCCAACACCACCCGGACGCCGGCCGTACGTGCCGGCGCGGTGACCGCTTCCCAGTCCACACACAGCCGGGCGAGGAAACCGCTTCCCGCCGGAGCGGTTTCGTCGACCACCTGGTCTCGGGTGTCGCCGTAGTAGCCGACTGCACTGGCGTTGACCAGCACGCCGACGCCGACGTCGGCGGCTGCGATGGACAGCACCTCGGTCGGGGTGATGCGGCTGTCGCGCAGGTTCTGTTTGAACGCCCCCGACCAACGCCGCCGGCCGACGTTGATGCCGCACATGTTGACGACGGCGTCGATGCCGCTCAGTGCTTTGGCGTCGAGCTCACCGCTGTCAGGGTCCCAACGCAACTCACCGGTGTTGGCCGGCGCCCGGCGCACCAGACGCAGCACGTCGTGGTCCGCGGCGCGCAGTGCGTTGACCAGCGCGGAACCGATCAGGCCTGACGAGCCGGCGATCGCGACGGTTGCGGGCACGAGTCGAGCTACCCTCCTAGCGGCCTCAGAGCCCTAAGTCGGCCTCGAAAGCACCCTCTTCGAGCCGATGCTTGATGGTGGTCACAAAGCGTCCGGCATCAGCGCCGTCGATCAACCGGTGGTCGTAGGTCAGCGGCAGCAGGCACACCGAGCGCACGCCGATCGACTCGTTGCCGGTCTCGTCGACGACGACCCGGGGCCGTTTGACGATCGCGCCGGTGCCCAGCATGGCTGCCTGCGGCGGCACCAGGATAGGCGTGTCGGTGAGCGCACCCTGACTGCCGATATTGGTGATCGTGAAGGTGCCACCGGAGAGTTCGTCGGGCCGCAAGTCGCCCGAGCGGGCACGCCCCGCTATGTCGGCGATCGCGCGGGCCAACCCGGCCAGCGACAGGTCGCCGGCGTTGTGGATGACGGGGGAGAGCAGACCCTGCTCGGTGTCGACCGCGAAGCCCAGGTGCTCGGCGTCGTAGTAGGTGATCTCCTTGCTGCCCTCGTTGTAGCTGGCGTTGACGTTCGGGTGGGCTTTGAGCGCATCGATCACGGCGCGTGCGATGAACGGCAGAAAGGTCAGGTTCACCCCCTCGCGTTCGGCGAACGCGGCTTTCGCCCTGTGGCGCAGCGCGACGATGCGCGTCATGTCGACTTCGTGGACCTGTGTGAGCTGAGCGGTCGCCTGCAGAGATTCCCGCGTCTTGTTTGCGGTGATCTGGCGGATGCGGCTGGCCTTCTGCGTGGTTCCGCGCAGATGCGCCATCGCGGGTGCGGGACCCGGCGCGCTCGGCTTGACGCCGGCCGGAGGTTGTGCGGCCGCCGGGGGCGCGGGCGTCGGCGCCGTCGCGGCTTGGTCCTGCTGTGCCCTGCGGTCAGCAGCGGCCAGCACATCCTGCTTGCGGATGCGTCCGCCGACTCCTGTTCCCTTGACCGTGCCGAGGTCGATGTTGTTCTCAGCGGCCAGTTTTCGCACCAGGGGCGTGACGTAAGGGGTGCCGTCACCGGTCGCCGGCTCGGCTTCGGCGGGTTGCGGTTCCGGAGCGACCGGGGCCGCGGGCTGCGCGGCGGGTGCGGGTGTGGCCGGCGGTGCGGGTGTGGCCGGCGGTGCGGGTGCAGCCGGCGGTGCGGTGATGGCGCCGACGCCGATTCGGGCGAGTTCGCCGCCGACCGCAACGGTGACGTCTTCCTCGGCGGTGATGCTGATCAATGTGCCCGCCACCGGTGACGGGATCTCGGTGTCGACCTTGTCGGTGGACACCTCGACCAGCGGCTCGTCGACCTCCACGACGTCGCCTACCTTTTTCAGCCAGCGAGTCACCGTTCCTTCGGTGACCGATTCGCCGAGTTCGGGCATCAGCACCGGCTGCGAGTCTGCGGCTGCGGGTTGGTCATTGGCTGCCGGCGCGGTGACCACCGGCTGCGGCTCGGACTGCGGCTGGGGTTCGGGCTGGGGTTCGGGCGCCGCCTGCGCAGCCGGTCGCTCAGCAGGCTGTTCGTCGGCTCTGGGCGCCTCGGAGGCGTCGCCGATCACGGCAAGCTCGCCGCCTACCTCGACGCTCTCGTCTTCGCGGGCCACGATTTTGGTCAACACCCCGGCAGCAGGCGAGGGGATCTCGGTGTCGACCTTGTCGGTGGACACCTCCAGCAGCGGCTCGTCGAGTTCGACGGTGTCGCCTTCTTGCTTCAGCCAGCGAGTAACGGTTCCCTCCGTCACGCTCTCACCGAGTGCCGGCATCTGTACTGAGAAGGCCATCTGACGTCGACTCCTCGATTGATCGGTCGGTGGGCACGGATCGACCTCTGGCTTACCACAGCGCGGTGTAAGCGAAGCTGCACCCGTTGATTACCGAAATCATCCTGTCACTCCGGCATTGTCGGCGCACAACCAGGGCAAGCCATCGACGCCCGAATTCCGCCGCCGGCGGTCGGTCTCAATGCCGCTACGTACGTCCTGTGAGTCGCGTCTCACTCGGACTCGGGCACAGCATGGATCACGGACCCACAGCACTCGTGTGAGTCCAATAAACCGGACTTAAATTCCAGTTAAAGGGATGTGAGGTGTCCAAATTGTGTGACATATCCGCTTTTTGACGTGAATGGGATTCCGTAAAGCCGAAAACTTGGATATCTTGTGCGGCGTGTATCCCGATGACAGCGGCAAGGAACTTGCCACCGTGCTCTCCTATCTGGCGGGTCGCTCCCTGAGCAGGGAAGAGATCTGGACGGCGATGGAACTGCCGCGTTCCACCTACTACGACCAGTTGGACAAGGGCACCCTGATCACCGCCGACAACCTGCGGGTCGCTGCAGCCAACCTCGGCATCAACCGTGCCGAGCTGCTGACGCGCTACCGGTTCATCGCGCCAGAGGAAGTCACCGCGCTGGCCGAAGAAATCCGTGGAAGCACGCAGACGCATGCTGTAGCCGGTGGGGGCAACGTCAAGACTCTTCAGCAGCCGACGAAAATATCGGGTTGGCGCCCACGCTCCGACGCGCCGCCCCTGTAAATCGCTAGTTCGCGTGAGGTACTGCTTTGGCACTTAGCGCTCTTCTCATCACCACCCTGGCGTGTATCGCCGTGAGCCTGTGGATCCGCCGGGTCACGTGGCGTTGCCGTTGGGAAGTGGCGGCGACGCTGAATATCGCTCTGCAAGGTGCGGCGGTGGCGCTGATGTCGCCACTGGCCGCCGACACTATCGGCGTCGGATTGTACCGGCTGACCGGTGAGTGGAACCTGCAGAACTACATGGGCCACGACTGCTACATCGTCGCGGCCTCGGCGATCGTGTACAACTCGGTCGGCCGCGTCACCGACGACGGAGCGCTGCAGCGATCGTTCAAGCAATACGTGGAACGCCCCGCCACGCTGTGCATTCCGTTGTTGCTGGCCACGTTCACACTCAGCCGCGGCAGCCGAGTCCACACGCGTGACTTCTTCGCGCTGCCCACCGATTTCTGGTTGAGCGTCTACTGGGTCATGCTGTGCGGAACTTTGGCTTACCTGCTCGTGTTCGGCTCGCGCGCCTTGTTGGTGCTACGGCAGGATCCCCGATCGCGCAACATTGCCCACATGTACCTGATCTTCTCGGCGAGCGGCATCGGGGCCTGCGTGGTGCGCATCTTCACCGCAGTGATCCCGGCGTTCCAGGGCACGGCGACCACCGCGATGGTGTGGTTCTTCTGCTGCGCCTGCGGCGCCGGTTTCGCACTGACCTCGGCGCAATCCTGGCGACAGCGGGTTCGCTGGTTCAGCCGTCCGACGGTGAGTCGCTAACCGTTCGCCGCGATGTCTTCTAGCACCGCGAACATGGTGCGCGTCGGTACACCGGTGCCGCCTTTGGGGGTGTAACCCCATGGACCGCCAGTGTTGTAGGCCGGGGCGGCGACGTCGATATGCGCCCAGTCCACTCCGTCAGCGATGAACTCGCGAAGGAAGACGCCTGCCACCAGCATCCCGGCGAAGCGCTGTCCGCTGATGTTGGCCAGGTCGGCGACCGTCGACTTCAGGTCGTCCTTCAACTCCTCGGGCAGCGGCATCGGCCAACCGTTCTCGCCGATTTGCTGAGAAATCCCGGCCACCCGGTCGCGAAACTCGTCGCTGCCCATCACCCCTGGCGTTCGTGCGCCCAGCGCAACGGTCTGCGCACCGGTCAACGTCGACGTCTCGATCAAATAGTCCGGGTTGTCCTCGCACGCCCGCACGATCGCGTCGGCCAGGATCAATCGTCCCTCGGCATCGGTGTTGAGAACCTCGACCGTCGTGCCGCCATATTGGGTCAGCACGTCGCCGGGCCGCTGCGCCGTCGACGACGGCATGTTCTCGGCCATCGGGACGGTGGCGATCACGTCGATCGGCAGCCGCAGCTGTGCGGCCAGCGTCACGGTCGCGATCACCGCCGCGGCGCCGCCCATGTCCGAGGTCATGTGATGCATCGACGCCGCCGGCTTGATCGAGATACCACCGGTGTCGAAGGTGACGCCCTTGCCCACAAGCGCGACACGCTTCGCCTGCTTGGGCTTTTTCGCCAGCCTCGCGCCGTAGTGCGACAGCCGCACCAGTCGCGGCAGCCGTGACGATCCCTGGCCGACGCCGATGATGCCACCGTAGCCGTTTTTCGTCAGCGCCTTGTCGTCGAGCACTTCGACTTCGAGCCCGACGGACTCTCCTAAAGCCTTTGCTCGCCTTGCGAATTCGGCGGGAAATAGGTGGCTGGGCGGCGTGTTGACGAAGTCGCGCGCGGTGGCGACGGCGGTGGCCACCGCCACGGCGTGAGCGGCCCGCGTTTTGGCGGCCTTGTCGCTGGACAGCATGGTGATCGTGCGCAGGCCCGGGTCTTTGGGGGCCGTCTTCTCGGTGCGGAACGCGATGAAACGGTAGCTGCCGAGAATCAACCCTTCGACGGCTGCCTCCAGCGGGCCCTCGCCTGGTAGCGCTCCCAGCGTGCTGATCACCGATTCGGTGCCGCCCAAGGCGCGCGCCGCCGAGCCGGCCGCGCGGCGAATCAGATCCGAGGGCCACTCGTCGCGCCTCTTGCCCAACCCGACTGTGAGCACACTGGCCACCGGCAGCGACTTCACCACCAAACGGTGCACCTGCTCGACAGCGCCGGTGGCGTTCAGCGCCCGCAAGCCGTCCTCGATTTCGGTGACCGCCTCTTGGGGCAGTAGTGAATCGGCGTCGGCGACCAGGGCGCCTGGTTCGTCGTTGACATCCGCGGGGCCCGACGACACCACAGGGACGATCAGGACTGCCGATTTGACGCCCCGGCGGGGTAGCGAAGAGACGATGGAGACAGCGGGGGCCAGGTATCCGGGTTGTGTGCTCACGAATTCAACCCTAACGATTGTGCCCGACAATTCGGCGATGCCGTCGGCCTGGATGGCCTCGACGTCCAGCGAATCGACCACCGGCCACGTGTGCCAGTCGGACAGTCACCCGCGGCCCGCATTAGGGTGAAATGCCTAGAGGCCGCGCTGGCGAGGGTGCAGAGCGCAGCGATCAGAAGGAGTAGCGCCAGTGAGTGAAGTGTTGCACGGACCGCTGGAGGATCGCCATCGCGAGCTCGGCGCAAGCTTCGCCGAATTCGGCGGATGGCTGATGCCGGTGTCCTACGCCGGCACGGTCGCCGAGCACACAGCGACCCGCAACGCCGTCGGCCTGTTCGACGTCAGCCACTTGGGCAAAGCGCTGGTCAAGGGGCCCGGCGCCGCGGCATTCGTCAATTCCGCGCTGACCAACGACCTGGACCGCATCCAGCCGGGCAAGGCGCAATACACGTTGTGCTGCAATGACTCCGGCGGCGTCATCGATGACTTGATCGCCTATTACGTCGCTGCCGACGAAATTTTCCTGGTGCCCAACGCCGCCAACACCGCGGCGGTGGTCGCCGCGCTGAAAGCAGCTGCGCCCGCCGAGCTGACCATTACCGACGAGCACCGGCGCTACGGCGTGCTGGCCGTGCAAGGCCCCCGGTCGACGAAGGTGCTGACCGGGCTGGGCTTGCCTACCGACATGGACTACATGGGCTACGCCGACGCCGACTTGGACGGCGTGCCGGTGCGGGTGTGCCGCAGCGGCTACACCGGCGAACACGGCTACGAGCTACTGCCGCCGTGGGACTCCGCCGGCCCGGTGTTCGACGCGCTGTACGCCGCGGTGACGCGGGCCGACGGGCAACTGGCGGGCCTCGGAGCGCGTGACACACTACGCACCGAGATGGGATATCCGTTGCACGGTCACGAACTCTCGGCGGACATTTCACCGCTGCAGGCCCGGTGCGGCTGGGCCATCGGCTGGCAGAAGGACGCATTCTTCGGGCGCGACGCGCTGCTGGCGGAAAAAGAAACCGGTCCGCCGCGGCTGCTGCGCGGGCTCAAGGCGGTCGGCCGCGGTGTGCTTCGGCCCGACCTGAATGTTCTCGATGGTGACAAGACCGTCGGCGTCACCACATCGGGCACCTTCTCGCCGACGCTGAAAGTCGGCATTGCGTTGGCGCTCATCGACGCCGACGCGGGTATCGAGGACGGCCGGCACGTCATCGTCGATGTTCGCGGGCGTGGCATCGAATGCGAAGTCGTCAAGCCGCCGTTTGTCGACGCGAAAACTCGTTAGCGCTCGGCTATACAATCGCCTGATGACCGGCGCCGACGACGATCGACAGGGCAGTGTGATCCAGAAAGGCTCCGAGGAGCGGGGCAAATGACCAGCGACGTTCTCGAGTTCACGGTGTCCCGCGCCGAAAACCCCGCCAGCGACGGTGCGCGACACGCGATCCTCGCCGACCCCGGCTTTGGCAGGTACCACACCGACCACATGGTTTCGATCGATTACTCCGAGGACCGGGGTTGGCACGACGCGCGGGTCGATGCGTACGGACCGATCACATTGGACCCGTCGGCGATCGTGTTGCACTACGCCCAAGAGATCTTCGAGGGACTCAAGGCCTACCGCTGGGCGGATGGGTCGGTGGTGTCGTTTCGGGCCGACGCCAACGCCGCGCGGCTGCGGCACTCGGCCGAGCGGATCGCCATTCCCGAACTGCCCGAAGAACTTTTCCTGGAGTCGCTGCGACAACTGATCGCCGTCGACAATGTCTGGGTGCCGCCGGCCGGCGGTGAGGAGTCGCTGTATCTGCGTCCGTTCGTTTTCGCCACCGAGCCGGGGTTGGGGGTCCGCCCGGCCAAGCAATACCGCTACATGGTGATCGGCTCGCCGGCCGGGGCCTACTTCAAGAACGGGATCAAGCCGGTAACCGTCTGGGTCTCAACGGATTACGTCCGGGCCAGCCCGGGTGGCACCGGTGCCGCGAAGTTCGGTGGCAACTACGCCGCATCGCTGGTCGCCCAGGCGGAGGCCGCTGAAAACGGGTGCGAGCAAGTGGTGTGGCTCGATGCTGTCGAGCGCCGCTACATCGAAGAGATGGGCGGGATGAACCTGTTCTTCGTGTTCGGCAGCGGTGGGTCGGCGCGCCTGGTCACACCGGAGCTGTCCGGTTCGCTGCTGCCGGGCATCACGCGAGACTCCCTGTTGCAGTTGGCGACTGACGCGGGTTTCGCGGTGGAAGAGCGCAAGATCGACATGGAGGAGTGGCAGAAGAAAGCCGCCGACGGCGAGATCACCGAGGTGTTCGCCTGCGGCACCGCCGCCGTCATCACACCGGTGTCGCACGTGAAATACGGCGAGAACGAGTTCACCGTCGGTGACGGTGAATCCGGCGAGGTGACCATGGCGCTGCGTGACACGCTCACCGGCATTCAGCGCGGTACTTTCGTCGACACCCACGGCTGGATGTCACGGCTCGGCTGAGCGACTCACGCGATCCTCGCCGCGAGTAGCACAGCGGTGATGGTCGTCGTCAATTCGATTGCGGCGCCGAGTACGTCGCCGCTGACGCCGCCGAAACGTCGTACGCAGTGTCGCACCAGCAGAGCGGACGCGATCAGTGCGGTCAGCACCGCGACCGGCCCGTGCCAGGGGTGTCGGCCGACCGCCGACGATGCGGCCAGCAGCAGGGCCACCCACCCGACGACCACCGGCCTGCGCTGGCCGCCGACAACACGCGAGCCCAGCTTACTTCCGGGCGCGCCCGGCAGTCCGCGGCGACAGGCCTGTACGGCCGCCACCCGGCCTGCGCACACCGCGGTCACGATCCCCGCCGGGTGCAGCGTCGAAAACGCCAGCCCCTGAGCGACGATCACCACCACGATGGCGCTCACGCCGAACGGTCCGGTCGACCCGTCGCGCATCACCGCCAGCGCTCGTTCGGGTGG
>NZ_JBYCLD010000441.1:0-3668 GCF_057473725.1 Mycobacterium sp. TH-M11
GCGCTCGGCTTGGAGGCACTTTCGCGAGGTGCGAGGTCGGCATTGTTCGTCGAGTCCGATCGCCGGGCGGCGGCGGTGATCGAACGCAACATCGCCACGCTCGGTCTGCCCGGCGCCGTTCTACGGCGCGGTCACGTCGCCGCCGTGTCGGCCACCAGACCCGCCGCGCCGGTGGATCTCGTGCTCGCGGACCCGCCCTACGACGTCGACACGGCCGAGGTGGAGCGCCTGCTCACCGCGTTGGCCGGCCATGGCTGGGTACGGGCGGGAAGCCTCGTCGTGGTGGAGCGCGCAGCGGGCGGACCCGTCCTGACATGGCCCGACGGCTGGGATCCCTGGCAGCAGCGGGTGTACGGCGACACCCGTTTGGAGCTGGCCGAACGGCAGTGATTCAGCGTGTACCGTCTTTCGTCATGGGCGCCGCTCCTCCTCATCGCTTCGCTCTGCATCGTCGGTGGCGCGCGTCATGAGCGCCGCTCCTCCTCATCGCTTCGCTCTGCCTCGTCGGTGCGCAGCATGAGCGGCGCCGTCTGCCCAGGATCTTTCGATCCGGTGACGTTGGGTCACATCGATGTCTTCGAACGTGCCGCAGCGCAGTTCGACGAGGTGGTCGTGGCGATTCTGGGTAATCCCGCCAAGAAAAGCATGTTCGACATCGACGAACGGATCGCGATGATCGAGGAATCGACGTCGCATCTACCTAACGTTCGGGTCGAGCTCGGCCAGGGCCTGGTGGTCGATTTCGTGACGTCTCGAGGAATGACCGCGATCGTCAAGGGTCTGCGCACCGGTACAGATTTCGAGTACGAATTGCAGATGGCGCAGATGAACAAGCACATCGCCGGCGTCGATACCTTCTTCGTGGCGACGGCTCCGCAGTATTCGTTCGTGTCGTCGTCGTTGGCCAAAGAGGTTGCGACACTGGGCGGTGACGTGTCCCAGCTGCTACCCGATTCAGTGAACCGTCGGCTGGCCCAAAAGCTGCGCTCGGCCGCCGACGGTAGATAGTCAGCGCGGCCGGGCGAAAGCCACGGCCGCGCTGAGGATTCGGTGTAGGTCAGCTCGCAGCGAGCGCCGCGTGCAATGACTGCTTGGCCTCGGTGATCGCGCTCAGCACCGTGGCCCGCGCTTCGGCAAGCTTCTCTTTCTGTGCGTCGGTGCCCGACCAATGAATGGTCCGGGCCAACCCGGCGAGCTCGAACAGCCCCCACCGAATCTTCACGACATCGCCGAACTTGCCGGCGTGGGCTAGTCGCGCATGAATGGTCTCGCTGCTGATTCCTTTCCACTGCAGGACATTTGTGCCCAGCTCGGTCAGGGTGGCCACCCCATCGCTGACGGTTACCAACCCGCGACCGGCCAGCTTCCCGAACGCAAGCTCGACCATTGCCTGCGGCGGAGCGAAAGCTCCGCCGGTCGCCTCGGAAACCCGCTGCACGATTTGTTCCGCGTTGGCGGGCCCGTCGAGCAACAACGCCGCCGTGCCGACCACCACCCGCTTGTGGCGTCCACCGAATCCGCGCCCGGGTCCGCCGTCGCCGCCCTGGCCGGGCCCACCCCAGCCGGGTCCGCCGAAGCCTGGCCCACCCCAACCTGGCCCACCCCAACCGGGCGCACCGAAACCGGGTCCGCCCCGACCGGGGCCTGCAAATCCACCACCGAACATCCTGATTCTCCTTCTGTCAAACGGCGAGAGCCCCAATGGCCAGGCCGTCAATTCGTATATCTACTTCCTTGATACGCTGACTTTCTAAGGTATGTCAAGTGTCTTGATACAAGAATCGACGTTTCGCCCGTGGAACCTGACTGCATCGACCGACGCGCCGACCAATGCGGCACTAGAGCTGCAGTTTCATGCCAGCATGGTGAGGATGAGCGATCTCGAAGATCAGCCCTTGGGCTACCTGGTGCGTGCCTTGATGGCGCGATTGCGGCCCCACGCGGTCCAGGCGTTGCGCCCGCTCGGCATCGGGTTGCCCGAATTCGTCTGCATGCGCATTCTGGCCGAAGACCCGGGCCGTACCAGCGCCGAGCTTGCTCGCCACACGCACGTGACCGCCCAAGCGATGAACCAGGTCCTGCAGGGTCTACAGGAAGACGGCCTGGTCGCCCGCCCCGCGTCGGCGTCGTCGGGCCGTGCGCTGCCGGCTCAGTTGACCCGCAAAGGCAAGGCGTTGCTCAGGCGCGCCGAGGAGGCCGTCGCGTGCTCAGATGAGCAGCTGCTGGCTCACCTCAGCCATGCCGAGCGTCGTCAGCTCAAATCGTTGCTCTACCGTGCCGGCAACCCGTCCGGCGAAAGTCCGGCCTGCCCCCGAGGTAGTACGTCACGGCCCAGTTAACCTGTCGGGCAACACTATTGGAAGCTTTTCGGGGCCCACTCACACATCATGCGGTTCAAACCGGACTTTCATCCGAGTCCTCGGGCGCGGGCCATGGGACGGCAATGCTGTAGCGGTCGCAGAGCGCGCAACACCGAGCACGGCGCCTCAACGAGGTATTCGTTGACGGTGAGGCCCTCCCATTCACCGACCCACGGGCCGGGGGTCAACGTGCACGTCATGCACAACACAGCGGTGCAAGAGCAGATGCCTTCGCCACCGTCGCCGAAGCTGTCCGAACAGTCCTCGCACACAACGACCTGCGGTAGTTGCTGAGCGGCGCGGGCCAGGAGATCACAGCGACGAGACCCGTGACGAGGCGATCGGGCGTCTCAATCAGTTCTGGACCGAGGGAGGCTGAGATGCGAAATATCCGACGGCTTCCAGCCATCGGAAAAGTCACCAGTTAGACCTCGCCCGACCTCGCTGTGCGCTCACGGCGTTTAGTTCGCGGCCGGTGTTCTTGCGGATTGTTAAGCCCCTCTTCGACGACCGCCTGAACCTCGGGGTGACGCAGATACGCCGCCTCGGCCATTGACATCACCACTGCAGGCTCCAGGACGATTGTCCCTTCCGGATCGGCGCGCACGAAGTAGGTCTTGCTGCGGAGGTCGAGTCCGTTGAGGCTGATTCGATTGCGGCCGTCAAGTTCAACGGTGTGTTCGTGAGCAGATGGCACGGTCATCAGGTCTCCTCGTGTCATATGTCGTGACACTGACTGTACAGCACCAACGCACCGTCGGTACATTCGGTACGACGTACCGCTGGTACGCTGTCAACACCTGCTTGGCAGCTGACCCTAACCCGCCGCCGACGGGAGATCCCTCTTGAACGTCCTCTTTGCTCCCGCCGCTGATGCCGCCCTCACCGAACTCTGGAAAACCGACGAGGACGCAGCAGAGTTAATCGAGGCGGCGATCGACGTCCTTGAAGATGACCCTCACAACGCCATCAATCGGCGACACAGCATCCGCGCATCCAGCGGCCACACCGTCTGGGCAATCCCCGTTCGGTCCCGTGACGACAACTGGGTCATTCTCTGGAGCAATACCGCAGTCGACTCCGCGGTCATCCTCTACATCGGCCGGAACTTCCTCAATTCTTGATGCCGCCAGTGACCAGGGCTTTCTTGCTCGCCCAACTCACCAATGAACCGCCCACCGCGATCGGCACGGCTTGGCGCCTAGAGATCTCCAGCGCGGCATTCGTCGCCGCATTGGCCGCCTGGCTGATCGGCCCGTTCGTTAATCGAGCCTTCGGCATGCTCCTCGCAGCATTCGGCCTGAACGA
>NZ_JBYCLD010000442.1:0-4788 GCF_057473725.1 Mycobacterium sp. TH-M11
GACGGCGCTCTAGGGACGGCTACCCGCCGTGCCCTGGGCCGACGTTGCGGGCCGGCCAGGTGCGGATCTTGTGGACGTATTCGCCCGGCGCACCAGCGATTTCGGCAGCGTCGGCCATCACGCCGATGTAGCGCGCCGACGGCACACCGCCTTCCCAGGCGTCCACCACGTACAGCCATGCCAGCACCGGGTCGGTGTCGGTGTCGGACGCCACGCGTTCCACCCGGCAGCGGATCTTTTTGTGTACGCCGAGTTCGGAGCCCTCCCAGCGGTCGAGGTTGCTCTCGTCGGCCGATGTCATGTCGTAGAGCACGACGAACACCTTCGACGTCGGGTCCTCCACGACCGTGGCCAGCGCGCCTTCCCAGCCGATGTCCTCGCCGCCGAACGTCAGTCGCCAGCCGTGCAGCCAGCCGGTTCCGGCCATCGGCGAGTGGGGTGCACGCTGCCGCATCTGGTCGGGATGCATGTTCGAGCCGTAAGCGGCGTAGAGCGGCACGGGGAAATCTTAGACGGCGGGCGCTGAAGCGGCGCAGATCCGCCACGTTCGTTAGGTTGGGGCCGTGGCAACCCGCATTGTGATCATCGGTGGAGGACCGGCCGGTTACGAGGCGGCGCTGGTCGCGGCAGCGCGCAATGCCCACGTCACCGTCATCGACTCCGACGGCATCGGGGGCGCGGCGGTGCTCTTCGACGTCGTGCCGTCCAAAACCTTCATTGCATCCACCGGCGTGCGCACCGAGCTGCGCCGCGGGCCGCATCTGGGCTTCGACATCGACATCGAAGCCGCCAAGATCTCGCTGCCCGAGATCCACCAGCGCGTCAAGCGGCTGGCCGCCGACCAATCAGCGGATATCAAAGCGCAGCTGCTCAGCGCAGGCGTCGACGTGGTCGCCGGCACGGGCCAGCTGGTCGACGCCGCCCCGGGCCTGGCCACCCACCGCGTGCAAGCCACCGAGCCCGACGGCACCACCAGCACCTATGACGCCGACGTCGTGTTGATCGCGACCGGTGCCAGCCCCCGCGAGCTGCCGACCGCACGGCCCGACGGCGAGCGCATCCTGACCTGGCGTCAGCTCTACGACCTGCAGGCGCTGCCCGAACACCTCGTCGTGGTCGGTTCCGGCGTCACCGGCGCAGAATTCGTGCACGCCTACACGGAACTGGGTGTCGATGTCACGGTCGTCGCCAGCCGCGACCAGATCCTGCCGTACGAGGACGCCGACGCGGCCGCGGTGCTCGAGCGGATCTTCGCCGAGCGCGGGGTTCGGCTGGTCAAGAACGCCCGCGCCGACTCGGTCACCCGTACCGACGCCGGGGTGCTGGTGACCCTGTCCGACGGGCGGACCGTCGAGGGCAGTCATGCGTTGATGACGATCGGCTCGGTGCCCAACACCGCCGGCTTGGGCCTGGATCGGGTCGGTATCGAACTCGGGCCGGGTAACTATCTGACCGTAGACCGGGTCTCGCGGACCTCGGTGTCCAACATCTACGCTGCCGGCGACTGCACCGGGCTGCTGCCACTGGCCTCGGTCGCCGCGATGCAGGGCCGGATCGCGATGTGGCACGCGCTCGGTGAAGCCGTCACGCCGATCCGGCTGCGCACGGTCGCCGCCGCGGTGTTCACCCGGCCCGAACTCGCCGCGGTGGGCGTTCCGCAATCGGCCATCGACGACGGATCCGTTCAGGCGCGCACCATCATGCTGCCGTTGCGCACCAATGCACGGGCGAAGATGTCGGGCCTGCGGCATGGTTTTGTCAAGATCTTCTGCCGTCAGGCCTCCGGCGTGGTGATCGGCGGCGTGGTGGTGGCGCCGATCGCCTCGGAACTCATCCTGCCGATTGCGATGGCAGTGCAGACCCGCCTCACGGTGAATCAGTTGGCGCAGACACTGAGCGTGTACCCGTCGCTGTCGGGTTCGATCACGGAGGCGGCGCGACGCCTGATGGCCCACGATGACCTGGACTGACCGGCCCGGCCGGGTAGCCTTGGGACCAGCGACCTACTGGCGAGTAACCGACAGGAGACTGGTGTCGTGAGCGACCCGACTCGCGTCCCGGCGAGCTTTTTGAACGCCGAACAACGCGCTTCGGCGTGGGAGCGCCTGGGCAGCGACCAATTCGACGTGGTGGTCATCGGCGGCGGTGTGGTGGGTTCGGGTGCCGCACTGGACGCCGCCACCCGTGGTCTGAAGGTCGCACTGGTGGAAGCCCGCGACATCGCTTCTGGCACGTCAAGCCGGTCGTCGAAGATGTTTCACGGTGGGCTGCGTTACCTCGAGCAACTGGAATTCGGTTTGGTGCGTGAGGCGCTCTACGAGCGTGAATTGTCGTTGACCACCCTGGCCCCGCATCTGGTCAAGCCGCTGCCGTTTCTCTACCCGCTGACCAAGCGATGGTGGGAGCGCCCCTACGTGGCCTCGGGCATCATGCTCTACGACCAACTCGGTGGCGCGAAATCCGTTCCCGCGCAGAAGCATTTGAGTCGTGCCGGCGCATTGCGGTTATCCCCGGGCCTGAAGCGCAGTGCGCTGATCGGTGGTATCCGCTACTACGACACCGTCGTCGACGACGCCCGGCACACGCTGACCGTTGTGCGGACGGCCGCGCACTACGGCGCGGTGGTGCGGTCGTCGACACAGGTGGTGTCGTTGCTTCGGGAAGGCGACCGGGTCACCGGTGTGCGGGTCCGCGACTCCGAGGACGGCACGGTGACCGAGGTGCGGGGCCACGTCGTGGTCAATGCGACGGGTGTCTGGACCGACGAGATTCAGGCATTGTCCAAGCAGCGCGGCCGATTTCGGGTGCGCGCATCCAAAGGTGTGCATATCGTCGTCCCGCGGGACCGGATCGTCAGCGACGCCGCGATCATCCTGCGCACCGAAAAGTCGGTGATGTTCGTCATCCCCTGGGGCAACCACTGGATCATCGGGACCACCGACACCGACTGGAATCTGGACCTCGCGCACCCGGCCGCCACCAAGGCCGACATCGACTACATCCTGAGCACCGTCAACACAGTCCTGGCCACTCCGTTGACGCACAACGACATCGACGGCGTGTACGCAGGCCTGCGGCCGTTGCTGGCGGGGGAGAGCGAGGAGACTTCCAAGCTGTCCCGCGAGCATGCGGTCGCCGTGCCTGCGCCGGGTCTGATCGCCATCGCCGGCGGAAAGTACACCACCTATCGCGTGATGGGCGCCGACGCGATCGATGCTGCGGCGCAATATATTCCGGCCAGAGTGGCGCCATCGATCACCGAAAAGGTGCCGCTGCTGGGCGCCGACGGCTACTTCGCGCTGATCAACCAGACCGAACACGTCGGCGCGCTGGAAGGCCTGCACCCATACCGGGTGCGGCACCTGCTGGACCGGTACGGCTCGCTGATCAACGAAGTACTGGCGCTGGCCGCCGACCGCCGCGACCTCCTCGCCCCGATCGCCGCCGCCCCGGGCTACCTGCGGGTCGAGGCGGCCTACGCAGTGACCGCCGAGGGCGCGCTGCATCTCGAGGACATCTTGGCGCGCCGCACCCGCATCGCCATCGAGTATGCCCACCGTGGTGTCGATTGCGCCCGGGAGGTGGCGGACATCGTCGCCCCGATCCTGGGCTGGGCCGCCGACGATGTCGACCGCGAGGTGCAGACGTACACTGCCCGCGTCGAGGCCGAGGTGCTGTCGCAGGCGCAGCCCGACGACGCGTCGGCCGATGCGCTGCGGGTTCGCGCTCCGGAGGCCCGCGCCGAGATCCTCGAGCCGGTGCCACTGAATTGAGGCGCGCCCCGCTGCCGCCCCGCGACGGGCTGGGACCGGCGCGGCTGCGGGTGCGCGGCGGACCGTTGGGTGCGGAGTTGAACAGCAGGTTCGGGCCCGAGGTTGCCGCCAAGGCGGTCGCCGGCGAAGTCGTCGACCAACGCGGCGCCGTGCTCGATCCCGCGGCGGTCCTTCCTGCCGGCGCCGTCGTGTACCTCTACCGTGAACTGCGCGACGAGGTCGAGGTGCCCTTCGACATTCCAGTGCTGTACCAGGACGACGACATCGTCGTGGCCGACAAGCCCCATTTTCTGGCCACCATGCCGCGCGGCCGGCACGTCGCGCAGACGGCGCTGGTGCGCCTTCGGCGGCAACTCGGGCTCGACGAGCTCAGTCCGGCCCACCGGTTGGACCGGCTCACGGCCGGGGTGCTGCTGTTCACGACTCGCCGTGCCGTCCGTGGGCACTACCAGACGCTGTTCGCCCGCGGCGCGGTGCGCAAGACCTACCTGGCAAGAGCCGCGGTCGACCCTGGCGTGCCGTTACCGCAGGTGGTCCGCAGCCGTATTGTCAAGCGCCGCGGGAATATTCAAGCTGTCGAGGAGTCCGGCGAGCCAAACGCGGAGACCCTGGTGGAGTTGATGTCACCGGACGGGCGCTATCGGCTGACGCCGCGGACCGGGCGCACGCACCAGTTGCGGGTGCACATGGCGTCGCTGGGCATCCCGATCGAAGGCGACCCGTTGTACCCCAACGCGATTGACGTAGCTGCCGACGACTTCTCCACGCCGCTGCAACTCCTGGCGCAGCGCCTCGAGTTCGACGACCCGCTGACCGGAATCCGGCGCGTGTTCGTCAGCATGCGGCGGCTAGACCCGCGCCGCTAGCAGCGCTCGGCCCCGCGACGCATCACCGGGCGGTCGTGGCGGTCAAACTCCGCCAGGCTCGACGCGGTTGCGCTTGTCTTTTTTGGGTCGGCCGCGGTTGCGCGTGGTACTGCCATGTCCGCAACGGCGGCGCACAGTGTCGCCCACGC
>NZ_JBYCLD010000443.1:0-5337 GCF_057473725.1 Mycobacterium sp. TH-M11
CACGAACCCGAGGGGTGAGAGCGTCGCTGATGGCCGCCAGCTGATCGTCGGTGAGCTCTTCGAGCCCGATCCCGAGCTTTTCCGCGACCTGAACCGCCGCACCCGCTGCCTCGTGGGCGTCCCGGAACGGAACACCTTGGCGCACCAGCCATTCGGCGATATCGGTGGCCAGCGTGTAGCCGGCCGGAGCCAGTGTCGCCATCCGCTCGACGTTGAATGTCAGGCTGGCGACCAGGCCGGCCATCGCCGGCAGCAGCAGCTCGAGCTGCGCCACCGAGTCGAACACCGGCTCCTTGTCCTCCTGCAGGTCGCGGTTGTAGGCCAGCGGCTGTGCCTTCAGCGTCGCCAACAGCCCGGCCAGGTTGCCGATCAGCCGGCCCGACTTGCCGCGAGCCAACTCGGCGATGTCGGGATTCTTCTTCTGCGGCATGATCGAACTACCGGTCGACCACGAGTCGTGCAACGTGACATAGCCGAATTCGGTCGAACTCCAGAGGATCACATCTTCGGCGAGCCGGGACAGGTCGACGCCGATCATCGCGAAGACGAAGGCCGCCTCCGCGGCGAAATCCCTTGACGCGGTAGCGTCCACGGAGTTCTCGGCAGCCGCGGTGAAGCCGAGCTTTTCGGCGATCGCGTCGGGATCCAGGCCCAGCGACGAACCGGCCAGCGCCCCGGAACCGTAGGGCGAGATCGCCGTACGCGCGTCGAGGTCGATAAGCCGGTCGACGTCGCGCAGCAACGGATGGGCGTGGGCCAGCAGATGGTGTGCCAGCAGGATCGGCTGGGCGGACTGCAGGTGGGTCTTGCCGGGCATGATGGCATCCGGATACGCGGCCGCCTGGGCCGCCAGTGCTTCGACAAGCTCAAGCGCGCCGGCGGCCACACGCCGCAGCGCATCGCGCAGCCACATCCGAAACAGCGTGGCCACCTGGTCGTTTCGCGACCGGCCCGCGCGCAGCCGACCGCCCAAGTCGGGACCGACCCGGTCGATCAGCCCGCGCTCCAGCGCTGCGTGCACGTCTTCATCGGTGGGCAGCGGCCCAAAGCTGCCGTCGCCGATGTCCTCGGCCAGACTGACCAGGCCGGCCAACAGCCCGTCGCGCTGTTCGGTGGTCAACAACCCGGCGTTGAACAGCACCTGAGTGTGCGCCTTGGAGGCGGTGACGTCGTACGGTGCCAAGACCCAGTCGAAATGGGTCGAGCGGCTCAGCGCGGTCAGCGCCTCGGACGGGCCGTCGGCGAAACGCCCGCCCCACAGCGATCCTTCGTTGGTGCTCACGTTTCGTCGGTGGCCAGATCCCGGCGTGCGGCGAGCTTGGACGACAGCCCGTGCACGTAGACGAAGCCCTTGGCCATCGACTGGTCGAAGGTGTCGCCCTCGTCGTAGGTGGCCAGGTTGAAGTCGTACAGCGACTCGGCGCTGCGCCGACCGTTGACGGCAATGTGCCCGCCGTGCAACACCATTCGGATCTCGCCGGTGACGTGTTCCTGGGTCTTGCCGACGAAGGCCTCCAGGGCGGTCTTCAGCGGTGAATACCACAGGCCGTCGTACACCAATTCCGCCCAGCGCTGGTCGGTGTGCCTCTTGAACCTGCCCAGCTCTCGCTCCAGGGTGACGTGCTCGAGTTCGGCGTGCGCGGTGATGAGGACCATCGCGCCTGGGGCTTCGTAGATTTCGCGACTCTTGATGCCCACCAACCGGTCTTCGACGACGTCGAGTCGCCCGACGCCCTGCGCGCCGGCGCGGCGGTTGAGTTCCTCGATGGCCTGCAGCACCGAGACCGCGCGGCCGTCGATCGTGACCGGCACGCCCCGTTCGAAGCCGACGATCACCTCGTCCGGGGTGTTCCAGTTGACGGTTGGATCTTCGGTGTAGTCGTAGACGTCCTTGGTAGGCGCGTTCCAGAGGTGTTCCAGGAAGCCGGTTTCCACCGCGCGGCCCCAGACGTTCTGGTCGATCGAGAACGGCGAGCGCTTGGTGACGTTGATCGGGATGGCGTTCTCCTCGGCGAACGCAATGGCCTTCTCCCGGGTCCAGGCGTAGTCGCGGACCGGCGCCAATACCTCCAGATCTGGCGCGAGTGAGGCGAATCCGACCTCGAAGCGGACTTGGTCGTTGCCTTTGCCGGTGCAGCCGTGCGCGACGATGCCACCGCCGTGTTCGCGGGCCGCCTTGACCAGGTGCTTGGCGATCAGCGGCCGGCTGATCGCCGACACCAGTGGGTAGCGGTCCATGTAGAGGGCGTTGGACAGGATGGTCGGCAGGCAGTAGCCGTCGGCGAATTCGTCGCGGGCGTCGACCACGACGGCTTCCACCGCGCCGCAGTCCAGCGCACGCTGACGCACCACCTCCATGTCCTCACCGCCCTGTCCGAGGTCGATCGCGACGGCGACGACCTCTCGGCCGGTCTCCTTGCCGATCCAGCTGATCGCCACCGAGGTGTCCAGACCACCGGAATAGGCCAAGATGACGCGATCGGACATGAATCGATCTCCTTTAATTTCGTGCGGTTACGTCAGGTTTTGGAGCACGCCGGCCAGCTCGGCGCCGGTCATCGGCTCGCGGGCCGCCACGAAGATGGTGTCATCCCCGGCGATGGTCCCGACCACGTAGGGCAGGGCGGCGCGGTCGATGGCGCTGGCCAGATAGTCCGCCGCCCCCGGTGGCGTGCGCAGCACCGCCAGGTTGCCGGTGGCATCAGTCGACACCAGCACCTCGCTCAGCAGCCGGGACAGCCGCGCGGTACCGCCGGGCACGCCGCGTAGCGGGCTGCCCTCTTCGGGAACGACATAGACGCCGACACCACCGTCGGCCCCGCGCAGCTTCACCGCGCCGAGCTCCTCGAGGTCTCGCGACAGCGTGGCCTGAGTGACCTCGACACCGTCAGCCGCCAGCATCGCGGCCAGCTCGCCCTGGCTGCGGACCTCCGCCGACGACAGGATCGCCACGATGCGGGCCTGCCGCCCCACGCGGGTGATCTCCGGTGTCGTCTTCGAGCGCGTCATGGGAGGCGTTCCAGCAGCCACACCAGCAGCGCTTTTTGCGCGTGCAGCCGGTTCTCGGCTTCGTCCCACACCGCGCTGTGCGGGCCGTCGATCACCTCGTCGGTGATCTCATGGCCCCGGTGAGCCGGAAGGCAGTGCAATACGACAACTTCCGAGTCGGCTTTGGCCACCAGGCTCGCATTGAGCTGGAACGCCCGGAACGGCCGTACACGATCCAGCCCGTCGTCTTCTTGGCCCATCGACGTCCAGGTGTCGGTCACCAACACGTCGGCACCGGATGCCGCGGCGATCGGGTCCGCGGTGACGGTCACCGATCCGCCGGTGTCCGCGGCGCGGTGTTCGGCGGCCGCGGTGAATAACCGATCCGGTGCGAATCCGGTTGGCGCTGCCACTGTTACGTGCATGCCTGCGGTGACGCCGCCGAGCATCAGCGAATGCGCCATGTTGTTGGCGCCGTCACCGAAGTAAGTCATCCGCAGACCGCGCAGCGAGCCCTTGCGCTCGGCGATGGTCTGCAGATCGGCCAGCACCTGGCAGGGGTGGAACTGGTCGGACAGCGCGTTGACGATCGGCACCGTGGCGGTTTCGGCCATCGCGGTCAGACGCGCTTGACCGTAGGTGCGCCACACGATGGCATCGACGTAGCGGGACAGCACTTTAGCGGTGTCCTGCAGCGTCTCCTCGCGGCCCAGCTGGGTGCTGCGGCCGTCGACCACAACGGCGTGCCCACCGAGCTGGGCGATACCCACCTCGAAGGAAAAGCGGGTGCGGGTGGAGTTCTTGTCGAAGATCACCGCGACACCGCGCGGGCCCTCCAGCGGGCGGCGGCTGAACGGGTCCTTCTTCAACTCGGCGGCCAGCTGCAGGACATCGGCCTGCTCGGCCGGGGTCAGGTCGTCGTCGCGCAGGAAGTGTCGCGTCATGAAGCCCTCTCGGCGGTGTCGAGGATGCCCGGCAAGGCGGCGACGAACGTGTCGAGCTGCTGCTCGGTGATGATCAGGGGCGGCGCCAGGCGGACGACGTCGGGTGCGGCGGCGTTGACCAAGAATCCGGCCGAGCGGGCAGCCGCCTCTACCGCGTTGGCCGTCAGCGCGGTCAAGACGACCCCGCACAGCAGGCCGCGGCCGCGGACGTGGTCGATCGCGGGATGGTGCAGCGCTGCGATGTTCTGGTGCAACGTCTTCCCCAGCGACGCGGTCCTTCGGACCAGGTCGTCATCGGCGATGACCCGCAGCACCGCCAGCGCCGCTGCCGCGCAGATCGGGTTGCCACCGAAGGTGCTGCCGTGCAGGCCGGGGGTCATAAGCTGGGCGGCCCGACCGGTCGCCAGGCACGCCCCGATCGGCAGGCCGCCGCCGAGCCCCTTGGCCATCGTCACCACGTCGGGAGTGACGCCGTCGTGCTGGTGTGCGAAAAACGTTCCGGTGCGGCCCATTCCGGTCTGTACCTCGTCGAGGACCAGCAGCGCGTCGTGGCGGGCCGTGATATCGCGGGCTGCGGCCAGGTAGCCGTCCGGCGGCACGACGATGCCGCTCTCCCCCATGATCGGCTCCAGGAATACCGCCGCCGTGTCGTCACCGACCGCAGCCGCCAGCGCATCGGCGTCGCCGTAGGGCACGTGGGTGACGTCGCCGGGTAGCGGCGCGAACGGCGCCTGCTTGCTCGGTTGGCCGGTTAACGCCAGGGCGCCCATCGTCCGGCCGTGGAAGCCACCTTGCGCCGCAACCAGTTTCGTTCGGCCGGTGAGACGAGAGAGTTTGAACGCCGCCTCGTTGGCCTCAGTTCCGGAGTTGCAGAACAACACCCGGGTCTCGGTGTCGGCGCCAAGCAGGCCGGTCAGCGCCTCGGCCAGCGCGATGCCAGGTTCGGCGGCATACAAATTTGAGGTGTGTCCCAGCGTCGACATCTGCCGCGTCACAGCCTCGAGCACGGCCGGGTGCCCGTGGCCGAGCACGTTGACCGCGATGCCGCCGAGCAGGTCCAGATACGACTTTCCGTCGACGTCGGTGACCACGGCGCCGTTGCCACTGGCCAACGCCACCGGCGGAAGACCGTAGTTGTTCATCATCACCGCCGACCAGCGCTGCTGAAGTTCCTCAGTGTGGGTCATGCGCTCACCACCTTCGTTCCGGAGCCCTCATCGGTGAGCAATTCGACCAGCACGCAGTGCTCGACGCGGCCGTCGATGATGTGCGCGCTGGGCACACCGCCGTTGACCGCGTGCAGGCAGGCTTCGATCTTGGGAATCATGCCCGTCTCCAGCGTCGGCAGCAGTTCAGTCAAGGTGGCGGTGTCGATTTCGCTGACCAGCGAATCCCGGTCCGGCCA
>NZ_JBYCLD010000444.1:0-1712 GCF_057473725.1 Mycobacterium sp. TH-M11
GACGACGGGCTGCAGCAGCGCACCGGCGCGGTGTACGCCGGGCTGGCCGCCGCGGGCTGGGGCGGGCGCTGGCAGGTGGTCGACGCGGACGTCGATGTGGCCCGTCTGGCGGCGACGCTGACCGCTCCGCAGGCCGGAAATTGACGGTTTTGGCCGTCTAGCCAAATTGACCTTGTGGTCGCCCGTTCCGGGGTGAAAATGGTGTGGTGGTCGCCTTGCGACGCCGTCGCTCTATGGTCCTTGCAGGCCGTCGTCTAGCCGGGTGCTGGGATCGCGTTGTGGGCCCTTCATTGTTGCCGCTTGTTCGAGCACGAGGATTAGATTCTGTTGTTGGCCTTGCGATTCCACGGGCGACCACACCCTTAGATATAGATCGGTGTGGAGACGGGAGGTCAGTGGCGGTGTTGCAGGAGTCCCATGATGACGAACAGATCATCGCCAGGGTCGCGGCCCTGGATATCGGCAAGGCCGAACTGGTGTGCTGTGTGCGTGTTCCTGCGCCCGACAGCGCGCGCAAACGGTTGCAGGAGGTGTCGACGCAGTCGACGATGACCGGCTCGCTGATCGAGTTGGCCAACCGACTGGTCGAGTTACGGGTCGAGCGGGTGGTGATGGAAGCCACCTCGGATTACTGGAAACCGGTGTTCTACCTGCTGGAGGCCCACGGGCTGGATCCGTGGCTGGTCAACGCCCGCGATGTCAAACATCTCCCGGGCCGACCCAAGACCGATGTGCTGGATGCGGTGTGGTTGTGCAAGGTGGCCGAACGCCAGATGCTGCGGCCCAGCTTTGTGCCACCCCCACCGATCCGGCGGTTGCGGGATCTGACCCGCTACCGCATCGACCTGGTCGGGGTGCGCACCGCGGAGAAGAACCGGGTCGAAAAGCTGCTCGAGGACGCCTGCATCAAGCTCTCGGTGGTGGCCTCCGATATTTTCGGGGTGTCCGGGCGCGCGATGATGGCGGCGTTGATCTCCGGCGAACGCGACCCCAAGGTACTCGCGCAGATGGCGCGGTCTCGGATGCGGACCAAGATCGGCCGGCTCGAGGACGCGTTCAACGGCCACTTCGACGCCCATCACGGGTTCCTGCTGGCGCGGATGTTGGACCGCATCGACGGTATCGACGCCGACATCGCCGCCCTCGACGAACAAATCGAGGCCTATCTGGCCCCTTTCGCCGCGGCGGCGACACGCCTGGATGAAATCCCCGGCATCGGGCCCATCGCCGCCGCGATCATCCTCGCCGAAATCGGCACCGACATGTCGCGCTTCCCCACCGCCGGGCACCTGTGTTCATGGGCGAAGTTCTCACCGGGGATCAACTCCTCGGCAGGCAAAACCAAGGGCAACGGCTCGACCGGGCACGGTAATCGCTACCTGGCGCGGGTCCTGGGCGAGGCCGCCGTGGTGGCCGGGCGCACCGACACCTTCCTGGGCGAACGCTACCGGCGCATCGCCCGCCGACGAGGCAAGAAACGCGCCATCGTCGCCGTCGGCCGCTCCATCCTCGTCATCGTCTGGCACCTCCTGGCCGACCAGGACACCCACTTCACCGATCTCGGCGCCGATCACTTCACCAAACACACAAACCCAGAGGTCAAAAAACGCAACCACATCCGCCAACTCGAAGCACTCGGCTACACCGTCACCCTCACCCCCGCAGCCTGACCACACCCGTATCGAGTCAGCTCACCGCCATTTTCGGATTAG
>NZ_JBYCLD010000445.1:0-7517 GCF_057473725.1 Mycobacterium sp. TH-M11
TGGGCTTCATGATGGACACCGAGCGCGAGCTGTTCAAACTCGGCATCCCCGCCAAGACCCGGCACAACGAGGTGGCCCCCGGCCAGTTCGAGATCGCGCCGATGTTCGAACGCGCCAACATCGCCTCCGACCATCAGCAACTGCTGATGACCGTGTTCAAGACGATCGCCAAAAAGCACGGCATGGAATGCCTGTTTCACGAAAAGCCGTTCGCCGGGGTCAATGGATCGGGCAAGCACGTCAACTTCTCGATGGGCAACGCCGAGCTGGGTTCGCTGCTGGTTCCCGGTGACACCCCGCACGAGAACGCCCAGTTCTTGGTGTTCTGCGCCGCGGTGATCCGCGCCGTGCACAAGTTCAGCGGACTGCTGCGGGTGTCGGTTGCCTCGGCGACCAACGACCATCGCCTCGGCGCTAACGAGGCGCCGCCGGCGATCATCTCGATCTTCCTCGGTGATCAGCTCGCCGACGTTTTCGAGCAGATCGCCAAGGGCTCGGCCACGTCGTCAAAAGGTAAGGGCACCATGATTATTGGTGTCGACACACTGCCGCATCTGCCGACCGATGCAGGCGACCGCAACCGAACCAGTCCGTTCGCTTTCACCGGCAACCGGTTCGAATTCCGGGCACCGGGCTCGGGGCAGACCGTCGCGGTGCCGATGATCGTGCTGAACTCGATCATGGCCGACTCGTTGGACTACCTGGCGACGATCCTCGAGCAAGCCGTCGCCGACGGTGAGGACTTCGACTCGACCGTGCAGACACTGCTCACCGACGTCATCACCGAGCACGGCGCGGTGGTGTTCAACGGCGACGGCAACTCCGAGAACTGGCAGATCGAGGCTGCTGAGCGCGGCTTGCCGAATCTCAAGACAACACTGGACGCCATTCCCGAGCTGATCAAGCCGGAAGCGATCGAGTTGTTCGAGAAGTACGGCGTGTTCACCGAGCGTGAACTGCACAGCCGCTACGAAGTCCGCTTGGAACAGTACGCGCTGACCGTCGGGGTCGAGGCCAAGCTGGCGCTCGAGATCGGGACCACGGTCATCCTGCCGGCCGCGATTCGTTACCAGACCACGCTCGCCCAGAACGTGCTGGCCTTGCGTGCGGCGGGGGTGCCGCCGAGCATGACTGCGCTGGAAGAGGTTTCGGGACGGCTAGCCGAGCTCGAAGCCGGGTTGGCAGAGTTGAAAATGGCGTTGGCCGACCATTCGGCGGAGTCGGCGTACGCCGAGGCCAAACAGGCGCAGGAAAAGCTGCTGCCCGCGATGACCACGATCCGCGCCGCTGCCGACGCGCTGGAAGCTGTTGTGGCCGACGATCTGTGGCCGCTGCCCACCTACCAGGAGATGCTGTACATCCTCTGAGCCGTTTTCGCTCTATACTTAGGGCTCGACGTCTGTGCCCTGGTTGAGTCCGCAGCCGATGGCGTAATGCGAATCATTTCGTGGGACATCGGTCGACGGCAGCCCATTGTCTCGACGCGCATTTTGTTGCGACAACGAAAGGGCGGTATCGGAATGTACTCCCGGCAGGACAACGACAGGCGCGAGGCGGCGGTGACGACGCTCGCCAACCGCGAAGTCGGCGCGCAAATCGACGTCGAGGTCACCGCTCCCACCACGCTGGAATTCCAGGTGGCCGTCGCACACCAGTCCGGACTCGACATCAGCGAGTCGCTGGTTATCACGGTCAACGGCAACCAAATTCAGCCCCGAGAGATCCTCGGCCCACACGACACCCGGATTCATTCGATCGATGTCGGGACGGGCGTGGTGAGCCTGGTCTATCAGGCGACGGTCTCTGGTGCGGCCAACCCTGCGCCGGTCCGCGACATCGACGTGATCACCTATCTTCGGCCGAGTCGCTACGCCGAGGCCGACAAGTTCTTCGGCTTCGCGGCCACCGAATTCGGCCAGTACAGCGGCTCGGCGACGTTGCTCGAAAATGTCGCCGCCTGGGTCGGTTCGCGATTGGACTACGTTCCGGGGTCCAGTGATCCGATCGACGGCGCCGCCGACACGCTGCTGGCGGGCGCCGGGGTGTGCCGCGACTATGCCCATCTGGTGGTCGCGCTGTTGCGGGCGGTGAATGTGCCGGCTCGACTGGTCGCGGTGTACGCGCCCGGCTGCGACCCGATGGACTTCCATGCGGTGGCCGAGGCGCTGGTCGAAGGTGAATGGCGGGTGGTCGATGCGACGTGTCTGGCTCCGCGGCAGTCGATGGTGCGGATCGCCACCGGCCGTGACGCCGCCGACATCGCGTTTCTGGACAACCACGCCGGCGCAATCACCTTGACCGGCATGACCGTGACCGCTTACGTGGATGGCGAATTGCCGATCGATTCGATTGACCACCTGGTGAGCTTGAGTTAGCCGAGGTGTAGCCGTTCCCGGAGCGAGTCGGCGAGGAAACGCGTGGCCGACACCGGCCGGAAGTTTCGGGCGGCGTCGGTCAGCGCGGCGTGCGCCTCGTCGTTCAATTCGATTTCCGCTGCGGCGACGTTGAATTCGAGTTGTTCGACGCTGGAGGCGCCCGGAATGGCTACCACCCCCGGAAGCTTGATCAGCCAGGCCAGGGCCACCTGCGCAGGCTTGGCGTCGACGTTCTTGGCGACCTCGCGCAGCGTCTGCAGCAACGGCTCGATCCGGCGCAGATTCTCGGTGCCGAACAGCGAGTTGATCGCGCGCACCCCACCGGGCCGGTTGTCCACGCCGTACTTGCCGCCGAGCAGTCCCTGCGCCAGCGGGCTGTAGGCGATGACGACGCGGTTCTCCTGCTCGGCAAATGGCACCAGCCCCGCGAGGGCTTGCGGGTGCGCGAGGGAGAAGTGCACCTGGTTGCTGATGACCGGTCGGCCGAGTGCGGCGTCGGCCTGCTTCCACCGCGACAGCGAATAGTTCGAGACGCCCGCGGCGCCGATCGCGCCGCTGTCCAACAGGTCGCGCATACCCGGCATGATCACCGAGTCGGGAACCACTGGATTGGGCTGGTGGATCTGATACAGCGGAATGCGGGCCAACTGCAGTCGACGTGCGCTGGCGCGCTCGCGCTGTTTGACCACCGCTGGAAACGGCGCGACCGGAAAGATCTTGCTGGCCACTGCGACCTGATCGCGCTCGTCGCCCAGCGCCTCGCCGAGGATCCGCTCGCTTCTGCCGAGCCCGTACACCTCGGCGGTGTCGAAGAACGTGACGCCCAATGTGCGTGCCCGGCGAACAATGTCGCGTGCGGGCCCAGCGGCGTAGCTGTCGCCGTAACCCCATTCCCGGGAGCCGAACTGCCAGGTGCCCAGCCCGATCCGGCTGACTTTTCCGATGCCGTCGACGTCGAGATATCTCATTTGCTCAACGGTACTGACCGAGACGACGGGGCGGGTCTGGACCCGCCAAGTACGCCAACGAACCGGCGGTGGTCGGTTTCGGGGCCTTCGACGTCGACGCGGTATGGAAGGTCTCAACTCCTGCGATTACGCTGAGCCTGCAGCGGACGCCGTTACACGAAAGGGCGAAAATGTCACGGACAGTGGTCGTCGGAGCGTCGAGTGGGCTCGGGCGTTGTATTGGTGTGGGCCTTGCCCGACGAGGCGGTCAGATCGCGCTGCTGGCGCGTCGTCGCGCGCGGATCGAGGCGGCAGCCGAGGAAGCCGGCTCGGGTGCGATCGCCATCGAATGCGACGTCACCGACGAGCAGTCGTGCCGGACGGCGTTCGACCAGGCGGCCGAGTCGATGGGCGGCATCGACAGCCTCATCTACACGCCCGCGATCAGCCCGCTGGTGAGGATGGTCGATACCGGCGCCGACACGTGGCGGCGCATCTTCGACACCAACGTCATCGGCGCCTCGCTGGCGACGGCGGCGGCGATCCCACACCTGACCGCTTCCTCGGGGAAGGCGGTCTACCTCTCCTCGGATGCGGGTAGCTTCGGGCCGCCGTGGCCCGGGCTCGGCGCCTACGGCGTCAGCAAGGCCGCGCTGGAGCGACTTGTGCAAGCCTGGCGGGCCGAGCATCCCGACGTCGGCTTCACTTCCCTCATCGTCGGTGAGTGCGCCGGCGGTGAGGGCGATGCGGCAACCGGAATGAATGCCGGCTGGGACCCCGACCTCGCGATGAAGGCCTATCCGCTGTGGGTGTCCGGAGGCTGCCTGCCCGGCAAGTTGATGCCCGTCGAAGACCTGATCGAAGTGGTGCAGACCATCCTGGCGACCAACTCCTCGACGTCGATGCCGGTGGTGGTGGCCCGCGGCGCCCCAGCCGCCCACGTCGCCTTCCCGGACACCAATTAGCTGAAGGCACAAAGCCAATCGACCCTGCCGCTACCGCGTGTCCTCTACAGTTGCGCTGACACTCACGAGCGAAGGAGACGCGGATGGCGTGGTTCATGGCCCTCCAGGGCCCACACCACACACCTCATCAGTCGATGGTCTACGAACTTCAAGACGGGGTGGACGTGGACAAGATCGCCCAGGAGCTGGTCAGCTCCGCGACCCTGGACCGGGTGGTGGCCGTTCCCGCGGTCCTGACTGCGAACAAGCGCAGGCACCAGAAGGTGACGATCTACGTGCGGCCCGCCGCGTGGGGTGTGTGGTCCTTTTACGAGCTGTCCGAAGAGGACCGGCGCGAAATGGCAAAGAACAACCCGGTGATCAACGCGCTCGCCGCCGCGCAGCAGCGCGCGGCGGCGGCTCAGGGGAGGCAGGCGCCCGGCGGCCCGATGACCGTCCAGGTCAATCCGCTGACCGGCCAGGTCGGTCCGGCCAACTCCACTTAGCCGCTAAGCGGTGTGCTGATTATCGCCGGGGCCGTCGTCCAGCGAGGCGGCCCCCAGCGTGCTCAACATGCCGATGGCGGCCCGTTGCCAGGTGAACATCTCGGCGCGCTGCCGGGCACAGGTGCGGCGATGCTCTTCGGGGCGGCTCGCGATTGTGGTGACCGCCGCCGCGATGGCCGCCGGGTTGTTGTCGGCCAGCGCTCCGCTGTCGGCGGTGACGATCTCGCCCAGCGCCGACGTGCGCGACACCACGGCCGGTGTGCCGCAGGCCAACGACTCCAGCGCCGCCAGACCGAAGGTCTCGTGCGGGCCGGGGGCGAGCGCGACATCGGCGGTGGCCAGCAGTTCGGCGACGCTGCGTCGATCGGAGATGAACCCGGTGAAGTCGACCGGCAGTCGGGCGGCCTGGCGCTGCAGCCTGGCCCGCAGCGGTCCGTCACCGACCACGATCAGTCGCGCCTCGACCCCGGCGTCGCGCAAAGCGGCCACCGCGTCAATGCTGCGATCGGCCCGTTTCTCCATCGACAATCGGCCGCAGTGCACCAGCAGTATCTGACCGGGTTCCGCCCAGCGCCGACGCACCTGCAGGGAGCGGCGCGACGGATGGAAGGTCTCCAGGTCCACGCCCAACGGAATGGTGACGGTGTTGGTGGCGCCGATGCGATCGAATTCTTCGCGGGCAAACCCGGTTGTGCAGACCACGGTGTCGTAGTCGGCGGCAGTGCGGCGGTTGGCGAAGTCGGCAAACCGGCGTGCGGTTCGGCGCGGAAGTAGCTGGCCGGCAAGACGGTCGAGACGCTCGTGGGAGATCATCACGGTGGTCGCGCTGTGGTCGCGGCCCCAACGGCCCAGCGAGCGCAGCGTGAGCCGGTCGGACACTTCGAGAGTGTCGGGTCGTAACGACGTCAGCACGTTGCGCACCGGCCCGGGCAGGACGGCGCGGTATCCACCGGTGAATGGAATCAGCCTGGCGGGCACCGTGATTCGCTCGACGCCGGTCGGCAGATTCGCGTGTTCGGCGTGTTGTCCCGGGACGATCAGGAAAACTTCGTGGCCGGCGGCGCAGTATTCCGCGCCCAGCCGATCGACGGCCGTACGCAGCCCGCCGGACCGCGGCCCGTAGAAGTTGGCCACCTGGACGACTCGCATGCACCCAGCACAACCGGCGCTCGTGTGCGGTCAACGATCTAACACCGACTTCTCGTTGAACTCGCGGTGAACACCGAAGATCGCGCGCCGCCACACCGGCATTTCGCAAACGTCCTGTCGCGCCGGGCGATCGCTCAGCGGCAGCGACGCGGCCCAGCCGCTCCGTCGTCCGCGATCATCTGGGCGCGCTGCGCGGGTAAAGTTTCTCCCGCGGTTTCTGGCCGGCAACGCCGGGGGGCGTCACCGCAACGCAGGTCGGAACGACGACTGGATGGGGACTGGGACGATGCGCCATTGCGTGGCCACAGCTGTCGTGGCCGGTGTCGGAGTCCTCGTCGCAGGATGTGGCGCAAGCAAACCGGCCGATCAGACGTCGACGACGACCATCACCTCGCTGATCCCACGACCGGTGGTCTTACGTGAACTCGAGTCGTTATTGCTGACTCCGGCCCAGATCAACCCGCTGATCGGGGCGACCGGGATGGCGGTGGTCCGTCGGCACGCCGCGATGTCTGACGACAGCGCCACGATGAAGCCGCCGGAGTGCCTGGCCATCGACGGCTCGGCGCAGGCTGTGGTCTACGCCAACAGTGGATTCACCGGGGTCCGCGATGAGGAGCTCAACGACGGAGACAACTTCACCCACTACGCCGAGCAGGCGGTGGTGCTGTTCCCGACCGTCAAGCAGGCACACGTATTTCTCGTCGCTTCGGCGCTTCGGTGGCCGGCCTGTCACCACTACCTCCACACACAGTCCCGGACACAGTGGGATGTCGGGCCGATATCGGACGACAACGACGTGCTGAGCACGATTTCGACGCAGCAGGAAGCAAAGGCCGGCGGGTGGGCCTGCGGCCGGGCGCTCGCGGCCAAGAACAACGTCGTCGTCGACGTCAACACCTGCAGCGCCAACCCGGCCGGCTCCGCCGTCGACATCGCCAATCAGATTGTCGCGAAGATCGCTTCGCGGTAGCGGATTCGGTTAATCCGGGCCGGCGGCCCCCAGCAGCCGGGCCTCTTCGAGGTCCATTGACGCCTGCAGTTCCAGAAGGACGATGTCGTCGATGCGGCGCTCGTTGCGGAGTCCGATGATCGCACGGCGTTTGTGTTCGAGCACGCCGAGGCGCACCTGCCGGATCAAGTCGCTGACGGCCTCGGCATCGTCGCGGGTCGAGCCGTCGTCGCTGGCCCGGACCAAGTCCGCGTGCTTCTGGTACTCCGCGTGCAGACGGTCCTGCAACACGTCGCCGACGCCGAGTTCGGCGGCAACCAGTGGGAGCGCGTCCAGCGCCGCCTGCGCGCCGGCGCAACGGGCAAGGCGTAATTCGTCGCCGTGGGCCCCGTCTTCGGGAATCTTGGCCCAGCTCACGACGCTGGGCAGGGTGCTGCCCTGAACGATCACGGTCGTCAGGATCACGAACGACACCACGAAGATGATCAGGTTGCGATCCGGGAAGGGCGCGCCAGCGCGGGTGCTCAGCGGAACCGCAATGGCCGCAGCCAGCGACACCGCCCCGCGGAATCCGGCCCACCCGGACACCATGCGTTGGCGCCAGTCGACCCGACGTGCGCGCTGCGCTGCACGTCGGTCGAGCG
>NZ_JBYCLD010000446.1:0-10394 GCF_057473725.1 Mycobacterium sp. TH-M11
CTCGTCGAGTGTGCGCTGACGGCTTCGAGTGTGCACGGGGGGCGGGCTTTTCGCGATTTTCCCGCCCACGATGCACGCTCGACGCCCAGGATGCACACTCGATGCACGTGGCGCACATGTGACCCGACAGCATCCGCAGTGTGGGCATCAACCATGTCGCGTTGGCGTCTTGGGTATGGCGTTGGTCAAATCGCTGGACCTGCCCGGCGGGCCCGGACAGCACTTCTTCTCCGCTGCCGGCAGCGGTGACTGCGTGGCATTCTTCCGGTTCGCCGACGCCTCTGACCGGGTGCCGGGCATTTCTTCTCCGGCCGCCATTCCTGGCATTGGCGAAATCACCAGTGCCGTCAGCACGATGAACCACCTGGCGTTTCACGTGTCGGCCGAGCAGTTCGACGCCTATCGGCAGCGACTCAAGGACAAGGGCGTGCGGGTGGGGCCAATCCTGAACCATGACGAGAGCGAGCGCCAAGTCGCGGCCGCGCTGCATCCCGGGGTTTACGTGCGCTCCTTCTACTTTCCGGATCCAGACCGAATCACACTTGAGTTCGCCTGCTGGATAAAGGAATTCACGAAGAACGGCACCGCGACTGTGCCCAGGAGCTCAGCCGACCGGCGGATCCCGGCCGCCCACTGGACTCAGTCGCGGTAGAGGCCCGGATCGGACAACTCGTCGAGCAGCGACGCCAACTGATGAACCAGTTGCTCAGGGTCGAGGCGCACGTCGCCGGAGAGCCAGGCGCTGATCGTTTGACCTACCCCGCCGACCACGAAATGTGCGGCGGCCTTGATCCGGTCGTTCTCCGGTACTCGCAACGCATCCTCGACATAGCGGCCGGACAGCATCGCGAACAGTGCGCTGGATTCGACCCGTTTGCGCACCAGCACCGCGTTGGCCAGTTGCGCGCTGAACAGTAGCCGCCCGACCCGCGGATCCCCCTCGATGGTGCCAACGATGTTGGCCATGCCGGCCCGGGTCTGTTCCTGCTGCGGAGCAGCGGCGACTGCAGCCTGCGTGGTGGCGGCCAGATCGGCGATCACCCAGTCGAACACGGCCGCCACCAGTGCGTCCTTGTCGCTGAAGCTTTCGTAGAAATAGCGAGCGGCGACACCGGCCCGGCGGCAGATGGCTCGCACGGTCAACTCCGCGGGGTCGTCCCTGCCGAGCAGGTCCAGGCCCGCCTCAAGCAGGCTGGCCCGGCGAGCTGCCAGCCGGTCGGCGGCGTCGACGCCGCGGTACGGCCGCGCGGTCGTCGACGGGGCGGTGGCCATGAAGCCCATCTTGACACCGGTCCCCGTCCCGCTGCAAGATCAGGAAACGCACGTTCTCACAATTAGCGGGCAGGTGGGCGATGACCGTCAGCGAACCGATCAGGCATGTCGAGCGTCCGGTCAGCGCGCCGCCGATCAGCCGGCCACGACGCACTCCACAACTCGACGACACGTTGATGGGCATGGCGTTGTTACTCGGCCCGGCCAACGTGATCATGCAGTTGGCCAGGCCCGGCGTGGGCTATGGAGTGATGCAGAGCCGGGTCGAGAGCGGTCGCATCGACCTGCACCCGATCAAGCGGGCGCGCACCACGTTTACCTACCTCGCGGTCGCGATGGCGGGCACCGATACCCAGAAGGCGGCGTTTCGTCGCGCGGTGAACCGGGCTCACGCTCAGGTGTATTCGGCGCCCGACAGCCCGGTGCCATACAACGCATTCGACGTCGATCTCCAACTGTGGGTGGCGGCCTGCCTCTACAAGGGTGGGATCGATTTCTACCGGACGTTCATCGGTGAGATGGACGACGAAGACGCCGACCGGCACTACAAAGAAGCGGTGGTGCTCGGCTCGACGTTGCAGGTGCCACCGCAGATGTGGCCGGCAGACCGGGCCGCGTTCGACCGCTACTGGAACGACCAACTCGACAAGGTGCACATCGACGACGCGGTCCGCCAATATCTGTATCCGATTGCGGTGGGCCGGATCCAGAAGCTCCGTCTGCCCGACGTCGTACGACGGCAGCCGGAGAAGCTCGCATTGCTGCTCACCGCCGGCTTTTTGCCGCAACGCTTTCGCGATGAAATGCGGTTCGGCTGGGACGCGACGAGGCAGCGGCGTTTCGACCGGGTGGTTGCCGCGCTGCGCACGCTGAACAAGGCGATGCCACCGGTGGTCCGGCGCTTCCCCTTCAACCTTCTACTGTGGGATCTCGATCGGCGGATCAAAGCCGGCCGTCCGCTGGTCTAGCTGACCGATACCCCCTACCCGATCGGGGTCTTGTATCTACGACGCAGTGTCGTATTGAATGCGGTCGTGGCTGAATTGGGCGAGGCAACTGCGCTGTTGGGCGCGCGTAGGGTCGGTTGACGTGCGTACAGACAACGACAAATGGGACATCACCACAAGCGTCGGTTCGACCGCGTTATTCGTGGCAACCGCACGAGCATTGGAGGCGCAAAAACCGGATCCGTTGGCCAGCGACCCGTTCGCCGCAGTTTTCTGCCACGCAGTGGGCGGCTCGGCAGCGGATGTGTTGGACGGCAAGGATCCCGACCACCAACTCAAAAAACCGGAGTTCGGCGAGCATTTCGTCAATTTCCAGGGTGCTCGCACCCGTTACTTCGACGACTATTTCCGGCAGGCCGCCGACGCCGGGGTCCGGCAGGTCGTGATCTTGGCGGCAGGCCTGGACTCGCGTGCCTACCGGCTGTCCTGGCCTGATGGCACGACGATCTTCGAGCTGGACCAGCCGCAGGTGCTCGATTTCAAGCGGACGGTGCTTGCCGAACAGGGCGCCGTGCCCAATGCCGAACACCGCGAGATTGCCATCGACCTGCGCGACGACTGGCCACAAGCGTTGCAGGACAGTGGTTTCGACGCGTCGCAGCCGTCGGCTTGGATCGCCGAAGGCCTGCTCATCTATCTGCCGGCCGCCGCGCAGCAGCAACTGTTTGCCGGCATCGACGCACTGGCCAGTTCGGGTAGCCGGGTGGCCGTCGAAGACGGCGCGCCGATGCCGGCCGAGGCATTCGAAGCCGCCGTCGAAGCCGAGCGCGCAGCTCAGGCAGCGGGGGATCAGCGGCTGTTTTTCCAGCTGATCTACAACGAGCAGCACGCGCCGGCGGCGCAATGGCTCGGCGATCACGGTTGGGACGCGGTCGCGACGCCGCTGGCCGACTACCTGCGCGAGGTGGGCCGCCCGGTGCCCGGGCCGGACACCGAAGCGGGCCCGATGATCACCGGCAACACCCTGGTCAGGGCAGTCAAGACGTAAGAACCCGATGGCGTACAGTTAGTGCTAATGATACTCATTGTCATTAAGACTTGTCGACGAACGGTGCGCCACTTGGCGCTCGGCTCGCGCCCGAAACTGCCTGCATGTGCTCCGACACCCGGTTTGACCTGCGGCACTGGGGTTTTGGCGGCCTAGTGATCGAAGGCGCGCATCCAGGCGATACGTGCGTCTCGACACCTGGCTTATGCAATGCTAACTTCGCCGAAGTTAGCTTAGGCAATGCTATGTCCGAAGGGGAGATTGAGGCGTGGAAATCGCTGACACCGGCACTGTCGCCACCCGGCCGACAACTGTCAGGGTGGACGACGACGTAACGAGTCGATTCGCCACCTGCTGCCGCGCTCTCGGGCTGACGATCTACGACCGCACCCGGCCGGCCGACCTGGCCGCAGCCCGGGCCGGGTTCGCCGGCCTGGTCCGCATTGCGCACGACCAGGCCGACGCTTGGGTTGGATTGGCCGCCGCGGGCGACACGTCGGTGCGGGTGCTGGAAGCGATTTCGCACAACGCGGCGACCGCCGGCGTGCTAGGGCGCCAGGTCGAGCTGGCCGAGGGTGCGCTGGGATTCCGCTACGACACCGGGCTGTATCTCAAGTTCTGGGCAACCGAGCCGGACGATTTCCACCTGGCTTACGCGGCTGCCCTGGCCGGCGACGGCCGGTTTGCTGCCGCACACCAGCTGGCCAGCGATGTCAGCCGGCGCCGGCCGAGCTCGCGGGAGGCCCGCTGGGTGATCTCGACGATCCACTACCGCGCCGAACGCTGGTCTGACGTCGTCAAACTGCTGTCCCCGATGGTCAATGCCGCCGACCTCGAACCGAATTTCGCGCATGCGGTGAAGATTGCGCTGGGGATCTCGCTGGCTCGGCTGGGGATGTTTGCAGCCGCGCTGTCCTACCTCGAGGAGCCGGACGGGCCGGTGGCCGTGGCCGCAGTGGACGGGGCATTGGCCCGCGCGCTGGCGCTACGCGCCGACGGCGACGAGGACACCGCCCGCGAAGTGCTGCAGGACCTGTATGCCGCCAACCCGGAGAATGTCCAAGTCGAAGAGGCGTTGACCGATACCAGCTTCGGGATCGTCCCCACCACGGCGGATCGCATCGACGCGCGCATGGACCCCTGGGACGTCAGCACCGAGCCCAAGCCCGGCGACTTCGTCGACCCCGGCGCCCAGGAACGCAAGGCCGTGCTGCTGTCGGAGGCCGAACGCGAGCTCGACGAGTTCATCGGCCTGGACAAGGTCAAGGACCAGGTCGCGCGACTCAAGAGCGCAGTGGCGATGGAGCTGGTCCGCAAGGAGCGCGGGCTGGAAGTCGCCCAGCGCACCCACCATCTGGTGTTCACCGGCCCGCCCGGGACCGGCAAGACCACGATTGCCCGTGTTGTCGCGAAAATCTATTGCGGCCTTGGCCTTTTGAAGAAAGAGAACATCAAAGAGGTGCATCGTGCCGACTTGATCGGTCAACACATCGGTGAGACCGAAGCCAAGACCAACGCGATCATCGACAGCGCACTGGACGGTGTGCTGTTCCTCGACGAGGCTTACGCGCTGGTCGCCACTGGCGCCAAGAACGACTTCGGCTTGGTGGCCATCGACACGCTGCTGGCCCGGATGGAAAACGACCGTGACCGGTTGGTGGTCATCATCGCCGGTTACCGCGCTGACCTGGATCGCTTCCTGGACACCAACCAGGGTCTGCGGTCGCGGTTCACCCGCACCATCGACTTCCCGTCCTACCAGCCGGCCGAGCTGATCGAGATCGCCAACTTCATGGCGACCCGCCGTGACAGTGCGTTCGAACAAGCCGCTCTCGCCGATCTGGAAACGCTGTTCGCCCATTTGGCCAACACGACGAAGGCCGATTCGGTCGGCGTCGAACGCCGCGGGCTCGACATCGCCGGCAACGGTCGATTCGTTCGAAACGTCGTCGAAAAGTCGGAAGAGGAACGCGAATTCCGGCTGGACCACTCCGAGCATGCGAAGACCGGTGAATTCACCGACGAGGAGCTCATGACGATCACCGCTGCCGATGTGGCGAACACCGTGCCGCCGTTACTCGAGGGCCTGCGTCTGGAGATGCCGGCATGAGCGCGCCGACGACGATGCAGAGCGCCCCGATGAGAAGGAGTGGCGCCCATGGCTGAGCCGGAACCCGGCGACGACCGGCGCTCGTTCGCCTCGCGCACCCCGGTCAACGACAACCCGGAGAAGGTGGTCTACCGCCGCGGTTTCGTCACCCGGCATCAGGTGACGGGCTGGCGGTTTGTCATGCGCCGCATAGCCTCTGGTGTCGCCTTGCACGACACCCGGATGCTCGTTGACCCGCTGCGCACCCAGACGCGGGCAGTGCTGATGGGTGTCGTCGTGTTGGTCACCGCGTTGGCGGGCTGCTTTGTGTTCTCGCTGATTCGGCCGAATGGGTCGGCGGCCAACAACGCCATTCTGGCGGACCGGTCGACGGCCGCGCTGTACGTGCGGGTCGGCGATCAACTTCACCCGGTGCTGAACCTGGCATCGGCCCGACTGATCGCCGGCAAGCCTGCCAATCCGACGATGGTGAAAAGCGATGAGCTGGACAAGTTTCCGCTCGGCAACCTAATCGGCATCCCGGGTGCACCCCAGCGGATGGTGCAGAACACCCGCAAGGACGCCGACTGGACGGTGTGCGACGCGACGGATGGCATGGCGGCCGGAATCACGCTGATCGCCGGTGTTCCAGACAGCGCGGGTACGCGCGCTGCAGCGGTCGACAGAAACAAGGCCGTGCTGGTCAGCAACTCCTCCAGCACCTGGCTGCTGTGGGACGGGCGACGCAGCCGGATCGATCTCTCCGACCATGCGGTGACCAGTGCGCTGGGCCTCGCCGTAGACGCCCAACCTCGGCCTATCGCTGCTGGGTTGTTCAACGCGATCCCCGAGTCGCCGTCGCTGGCCGCTCCCGCGATCCCCCAGGCCGGCAGCGCCGCCAAGTTCCCAGTGCCCGCCCCTATCGGCGGGATTGTCGAATCCCACGGGCTGGAAAACAATTCGCCAAACTACTACGCGGTGCTACCGGACGGCTTGCAGCAGGTCTCGCCGGTACTGGCCGCGATCCTGCGCAACGCCAACTCCTACGGGCTGGATCAGCCGCCGCATCTGGGCGCCGACAAGGTGGCCAAGCTGCCGGTGTCGCGGCAACTGGACACCGGCCGCTACCCCGAGCAGCGCATCATCCTGCTCGACGCCACGCACGATCCGGTGACGTGTGCGCACTGGAGCAAAGCGTCCGGTGCCAGCACGAATTCGCTGACGCTGCTCGCTGGTTCGGCGCTGCCGATTCCTGACTCGGTGCACACCGAGGAGTTGGTCGGTGCCGGGTCAGACGGAATCGCCACTCGGGTGGCGATGGCCCCTGGCACCGGGTACTACGCCCAGGCCGTTGGTCAAAATGCGTCGTCTGCGGCCGCCGGGTCGCTGTTCTGGATTTCCGACACCGGCGTGCGGTACGGCATAGACAACGAAGCCGGCGTCAATGGAAACCCGAAAACCGTTGATGCGCTGGGGTTGACGCCGCCGGCAACGCCGATCCCGTGGTCGGTGCTGTCGCTGTACGCGCCCGGGCCGACCCTGTCGAGGGCCGATGCGCTACTTGCGCACGACGGGCTGGCGCCTGACTCCCGACCTGGCCGTACCTCTGCCGAAGGGCAAAACCGATGAGTCGCTTGATCTTCGAGGCACGCCGCCGGCTGTCTTCGCCGGTGGCCCGCAAGGGCAGTATCAACATCGAAGCGCCACCCGAGTTGCCTCGGGTCATCCCGCCGTCATTGCTGAAGCGGGCGCTGCCGGTGGTGATCGTCTTGCTGATCGTCGGGATGATCGTGGCGATGGTCGCCACCGGGATGCGGCTCATCTCGCCGCAGACGTTGTTCTTCCCGTTCGTTCTGCTGCTGGCGGCCACCGCGTTCTTTCGCGGTGACAACAAGTCGAGCACCGCAGAAATCGATGCCGAGCGCGCCGACTACCTGCGTTACCTGTCGGTGGTCCGCGACAACGTCCGCGCGCAGGCCGCGGCGCAGCGGGCCGCCGCGGAATGGTCGCACCCGGACCCGGCGGAACTGGCCGCCATCCCCGGGTCGCGTCGGCAGTGGGAACGCGATCCCCAGGACAGCGACTTCCTGGTGGTGCGTGCGGGCGTGCACTCGGCGGCGTTGGACACTGCGCTGCGGGTCAACGACACCGCAGACGAGGTCGACCTGGAGCCGGTGTCGCACAGCGCGTTACGCAGCCTGCTGGACACTCAGCGGACCGTGCGCGACATCCCGACCGGGATCGGCCTGACCAAGCTGTCACGGATCACCGTGCTCGGCGATGACGACGAGGTGCGCGGTGCGCTGCGGGCGTGGGTGGCTCAGGCGGTGACCTGGCACGACCCCACGGTGCTCGGCGTGGCGGTCGCTACGCCCGATCTCGAGTCCCCGGACTGGTCATGGCTGAAATGGTTGCCGCACGTGGATATCCCCGCCGAAGCCGACGGGGTAGGCCCGGCCCGCTACCTGTCGACCAAGCCCGACGAACTGGTCGCGCTGCTTGGAACCACGCTTTCTGACCGCCCGGCATTCGCCGGTGGATCTGCAGATGCGTTGCGGCACTTGTTGATCATTGTCGACGATCCGGATTTCGACCTCGGCGCATCGCCATTGGCTGCTGGTCGGGCTGGGGTCACGGTCATCTACCGATCGACCACCGCACCGCACCGAGAGCAGTACTCCGATCCCGAGCGGCCCATCCTCCGGATCGCCAACGGCGTGATCGAGCGCTGGCAGACCGGCGGCTGGCAGGGCTACATCGGCAGCGCCGACTGTCTTTCCGTCGACGACACTGCCCACATCGCGCGTCGACTGTCGCGGTGGGACTCCAACCCGACCCACAGCGGCCTTCAGTCGAGCGCGACGCGCGGCGCGACATTTACTACGCTGCTTGGCATTCCGGACGCCTCGCGGCTGGATGTCCCGACCATGTGGGCGCCGCGGCATCGCGACGAGGAGCTGCGGGTTCCGATCGGTGTCACCGCGACCGGTGAGCCGCTGATGTTCGACCTCAAAGACGAAGCAGAAGGCGGCATGGGTCCGCATGGCTTGATGATCGGTATGACCGGTGCCGGCAAGTCGCAGACCCTGATGTCGATCCTGTTGTCGCTGTTGACGACCCACTCGGCCGACCGGCTGATCGTGATCTATGCCGACTTCAAGGGTGAGGCGGGAGCGGATATCTTCCGCAACTTCCCCCAAGTGGTCGCGGTGATTTCGAATATGGCCGAGAAGAAGTCACTGGCCGACCGGTTCGCCGACACGCTTCGCGGCGAAGTCGCCCGCCGGGAGATGTTGCTGCGCGAGGCCGGCCGCAAAGTGCAGGGCAGCGCGTTCAACTCGGTGACCGAATACGAGAACGCGATCGCCGCCGGGCATGACCTGCCGCCGATCCCGACGTTGTTTGTCGTCGCCGACGAGTTCACGTTGATGCTCGCCGACCATCCCGAATACGCGGAGTTGTTCGATTACGTCGCGCGCAAAGGCCGCTCGTTCCGAATCCACATTCTGTTCGCGTCGCAGACGCTGGACGTCGGCAAGATCAAGGACATCGACAAGAACACCTCGTACCGAATCGGTCTGAAGGTGGCCAGCCCGGCGGTGTCGCGTTCGATCATCGGCGTGGAGGACGCCTACCACATCGAAGCCGGTAAAGAGCACAAGGGCGTCGGCTTCTTGGTGCCCGCGCCCGGTGCCGCGCCGATCAAGTTCCGCAGCACCTACGTCGACGGCATCTACGATCCGCCGCAGACCCCGAAAACCCTGGTAGTGCATTCAGTTCCCGAGCCCAAGCTGTTCACCGCGAGCCGGGTCGAACCCGACCAGACCACGGTCATCGCCAAAAACGGACACGACGAACCTATCGCCCCGTCCCGCAAGCTGATCGCCACCATTGGCGATCAACTGGCCCGCTTCGGGCCCAAGGCGCCGGAGCTGTGGTTGCCGCCGCTCGACGAGGTCATTCCGCTCAGCGCGGCGCTGGCGCGGGCGTCGCTGCCGCGCGGCGAATGGCGCTGGCCGCTGGGTGAGATCGACCGGCCGTTCCAGATGCGCCGCGATTCGCTGGTGTTCGACGCCCGCTCCTCGGCCGGCAATCTGCTTATCCATGGGGGCGCGAAATCCGGTAAATCGACTGCGCTGCAGACGTTCATCCTGTCAGCAGCAAGCCTGCACTCGCCACGTGAGGTGAGCTTCTACTGCCTGGACTACGGCGGCGGGCAGCTGCGGGCGCTGGAAGACCTGGCGCATGTCGGTAGCGTGGCGTCCGCGCTGGAGCCGGAACGCATCCGTCGGACGTTCGGCGAACTCGAGCAGTTGTTGCGTATCCGGCAGGAGCGGGAAGTATTCCGTGACAAGCAGGGGCCGGACGACGGGCTGGGCCAGGTGTTCCTGGTCATCGACAACCTGTATGCGTTCAGCCGGGACAACACCGATCAGTTCAACACGCGAAACCCGTTGCTGAGCAAGGTGACCGAGCTCGTCAACGTCGGATTGGCCTACGGCATTCACGTGGTCATCACGACACCGAGCTGGCTTGAGGTGCCGCTGGCGATGCGCGACGGCCTGGGGATGCGATTGGAACTCAAGCTGCACGACGCGCGCGACAGCAACGTTCGGGTGCTCGGTGCGCTGCAGCGGCCGGCCGACGGAGTGCCCGCCGATCAGCCGGGTCGTGGCCTGACCATGGCCGCCGAGCATTTCCTGATCGCGGCACCCGACCTGAGACAGGTGCCGGCGATCAACGCTCTGCACCAGGGGATCGCGGCGCCACCGGTGCGGCTGCTGCCGACGAACCTCGACCCCGCCGCACTCCAACCGGTGTACGGCGGCGAAGACCGGATCGTCATTGGTCAACGCGAAGAAGACCTGGCCCCCGTCCAACTCGACTTCGCCCAGAACCCTCTGCTGATGGTGTTGGGCGACACCCGATCCGGCAAGACGACCCTGCTGCGGCACATCATTCGGACGATCCGCGAGAACTCGACACCGGACCGCGTCGCATTCACCGTGCTGGATCGGCGACTGCATCTGGTCGACGA
>NZ_JBYCLD010000447.1:0-4377 GCF_057473725.1 Mycobacterium sp. TH-M11
AGTGACCGCTCCGCTGTGGGTGGGGTTGTTGATCGGCGCCGCGTTCGGCGTTCCCGCCGCGCTGTGGGGAATCGGCAATCCCGAAACCGTCATTCGAACGGCCAGGCTGGTGGACCGCCTGCTCATCGGCTGCTTTGCGTTCGTCACCGCGATCGGCGCGGTGATGCTCTACGGGCTCTACGCCCTGGGGTTCGCGATGCATTTTTCGCCCAAGCCGCTCTATGTCTACGGGGTGACGTTGGGGGGACTGTTGTTCGGTGTGGGCGTGGCCATCAGCGGCTACTTCCCCGGCAGCGAATGGATCGCCCTCGGCGAAGGCCGCCGCGACGTCCTCTATGCGATTCCCGGCGGTCTGCTGGGGGCGGCGGCCTGGACGGTCCTCTACGAGACGCCGACCGGGCACTGGCTAGTCAGCGCAGCGAACTTCGGGGATCTGGTGGTCACCGGGCACATCGCCCACATCCCGCGGCTAGCGACGTTCGTCGTCGCGGTCGGCTATGCGGCGGCGGCCCTGACCCTGCTGTACTTCCTGCCCCGGTATCAGGGCGGCAGACACAGTTGTTTTCGGCACCTGGCGAGCTGTCCCCTCGACGAACACGACCTGGTACTCATGCGCGACACCGCGGCATACCTCGCCGAAGGGGCCGTCGATCCGACGCGCTCACGCACCCCCACCTGGTATCAGCGCCTGACCTCGCGCGAGGTACCCGCCGCCAACTTCTACGCGCGCACCATCAGTGCCGTCGGGTTGGCCGTCGCGACTGTCACGGTCCTGGCGATCTTCCTGCACCAGATCTTCGGCCAGTCCACCACGTACTCCTGGTTGGTCGGGCACCTGCTGTTGCCGCAGTTCACCTACAGCACAGAGGTTTTCGCGAGTATCGGCTGGGAGCCGTTCACCGACGTCGGGGTGTTTTTCGGTGGGTTCGTCTGCGCGCTGTTCATCAGCCGGCGCTTCACCGCCTTTCACCCGGTCGTTCCGCCGACGTGGCGCAACCGGTTCGGCCCCAGCACGGTCAGACGCGCGATCGGATGCTTCGGCGGGTCTTTTCTGGTGCTCTTCGGCGCCCGGATGGCCGGCGGGTGCACCAGCGGCCACATGCTCAGCGGCGGCATCCAACTGGCGTTGAGCGGATGGCTGTTCACCGCCGCGACGGTGGCCGCGATGCTGGTGACGGCCCGGTTTATGTACCGTGACGTGAGTTCGCTGACGAACCCCGACGCCCCGGGCACCCAACCGCCGCGCAGCCAACACCGTCACCAAAGTGAGCCGACGACCGTGCGCACGGCAGTGCTCCTAGGCGTCGCGCTGGCTGGCTTCGCCACCATGACCGTCATCAGTGCGATCCTGACCGGCGGGCGAAACCTGGGGCAGCTCACACTCACCGACGTGCTGATACCCGCGCTGATCCCGCTGCTACTGCTGATCGCGGTAACCACCGCCTCCCGCCACGGCCCAGCCGTAGCGTGGCACCACACGAATAAGGGACAACGTTGACCCCAAACATCCGGATTCTCGAATCTCGTTGAACCCAAACGTATCCCGAACGATCTTCGACGCTGATCGCCTCGCGCGTGGGCGTGCAGTCGATCTGTGAGGTCACGAAATCAGCGCGCTACTTGATTAGCCTTAGCGAAATCGATGAGGTCGGCGTGAACTACGGACGAAGCCGCTTGTTCCACTTGAACGGTCCAGCGCTAAGCCGGCACGCACATCTAGACACGAATTGTGGGAACAATATGTGGTGCAGATGCCAGGTTGCCGCCTCGGCGTGCGCGATGCCGATCTGACAACCTCCTTGAATCTACTTGCGCAGCATCGGGTCGAGACTTCCATGTTCTGCTAATACCAGTATCACCTCAATCGCGCCGGGGCATGCGGGCGACGATGACCGGAATGCGCGCCGAGTTCACCACTGCCCGGCTGACCGAGCCCAGCAACATGCCGGGAAACCCACCGCGGCCATGACTACCCACCACCACCAATTGGGCTGTCTGGGCCTGTTCGAGCAGTCGCGGGGCTGGTCGGTCACTCACCACAATCTTGTGCACAGCCACATCGGGATACCGGTCCTGATATCCGCACAGCCGCTCGGCGAGGACTTCTTCCTCCTGATCTTGGATATTTCGCCATTCGATAGGCGCCCAGTTCATGCTCGCAAAGTCGACTGGACCCATATCACTCCAGGCATGCAGCGCGATCAATCCCACGCCGCGCCGGTCCGCCTCATCGAAGGCGATCTCCGTGGCCAACTGCGAGGTCGGCGAGCCGTCGACGCCCACCACCACAGGCGCCTGCGGCGAGCGCGCCATGAGCGGGTCCTCATCGTGGACGACCGTGACCGGGCAATGCGCGCGATGCACCACCCCGGAGCTGACCGATCCCAGCAGGGCGCTAGCTACCGCGCTCTGGCCACGGCACCCCACCACCACCATCTCGGCCTGCTTGGACAGCTCCACCATGGTGGGGACGATCGGGGCTTGCAGTATCACCTCGGTCGTGACCCGCGGTGCGCGGCTGGGCACACCAGCCGCGAGAGCGAGCTGGTAAGCCTGCTCGACGACTTGGCGCGCCTGGTCTTCGCGCCACTGCGCATAGTCGCCAGGCGCCGGGATATCTGACCACCCATCGCTAGCCACGACCACGGGTCCCACGATGTGCACTACCTTCAGCGTGACATTGCGCATCTCAGCGTCGCGCGCGGCCCATTCAACCGCCACCATCGACGATGTTGAACCATCGACACCGACCACGATTCCAGGGTGTGTGTGCTGGGGTGACATCTAAGTTTCTCTCTTCTCAAATGCATCACCAATGCACGTCAGGTACAGACGAGCGGACCCGGGTACCACTGACGTTGGCAGCCGATGAGATCCGATCTACCTCGACCGGGCCGTTCAATCTGCATGTTCGTGCGAGTGACGTGTCCAAAGTGCGTCCAGTTCGGCCAGGTGTCGATCAGCCAAACTGTGGTGCTCTTGCAGCAGTCGCTCGGTGAGCTTACGATGCTCGTCCCTGTGCCGCGCCGCTAACGACTCGTACTCGCTACTGGATAAGTCGCTCCGTTCAGAGAATGCGCGATGCTCAGCCAGATGCCGATCCGCGAGGGCTCGAAGGTCAGCGAGGTGGCCGTCCGCCAACTCCCGATGCTCTCGCAAGTGCGCCTGCGCCATTTTCTCATGCTCAGCCAGATGCGCCCGCGAAACCTCGGCGCCTCCCTTCGATGCGGACATACGACGCACTCCCTTCCGCGTGAATACGAACGATTCGCAGTATAGCCAGCGGACGGGTCTTTGCGGGGCCAAACCCAGTGGCGTGGTGCAAGTGTCCGCTTGATAGCAAATGCTCCTACGTTGTGGCAATGGTTTGAGTGGGGATTTGTTGGCGGGTGGGCAGCACGGCGTGGTAGATCTCGCGGTCGATGTATCTCTTTATGCAGCAAATGATTTCGGGTTTGGTCCCGCCTTCGCTGATGCGGCGGGCGAGGTAGTCGCGGGTGGATTGGTGGCAGCGGAGTCGAACAACGCAGATGATGTGCAGGGCGCGGTTGGCGTCTCTGTTTCCGCCGCGATTAAGTCGGTGCCGCACGGTTTTGCCGCTGGATGCTTCGATGGGCGAGACACCGCAGAGTTTGGCGAACGCGGCGTCGGAACCGATGCGTTCCGGGTTGTCGCCGAGGGCGACGAGCAGGGTAGCGGCGGTGTCGGGGCCCACGCCGTACACCTGACGCAACGGTGGGCACGCCTGGGCGGTGAGAGCCTCGATCTGGATGTCCAATGCCTTGGTCTCGGCGTCGAGTTGCCGACAACGCTGGGCCAGCGATTTCACCGCGACGGTGACCGCTTCTGCTGGGGTACGGGCGATTCCGGATGTGGCCAGGTCGGCACATGCAGCGATGAGATGGAGTTTATGCAAACCGGCGAGCTGTTCACGCAAGTTGGCCGGCGCGGTGACGATGAGGTCTTTGAGGGGCGTTGAACGCCTTGGCGCGGGCCCGGACGGCGCTGATGCGGGCTACCCGCAGCACGCGCAACATCTCAGTGTGTCCGTCTGCGGTCTTGGGGTCGCCGACGTCCTCGCCGGCCAGCACGATCGCTGCCGCGCCGGCGGCATCGGCGCTGTCGGTCTTGATAGCAGTAAAGAAAGTCCTCACGTGCGAGGTCAGGGCATGTGTCCCACGGTGGCCGGCGGTCTGGCCAGGCTCTGGTCGCCGCGCGAGAGGCGCAAACGCCGTTGGCCTGGCGGTGGCAGGCGCGAACACGGCCGGTGTTCTCACTGAGTGGTGGGCGCTGGTCTGGTGCTCGGCGGCGGACGCAGGGCGCAGTGGAGCGACCGGCGCGGACGGGAGCGCCAGCGGACGGAAGCGAAGGGAGCGC
>NZ_JBYCLD010000448.1:0-11537 GCF_057473725.1 Mycobacterium sp. TH-M11
CGCCATTGGTCGTCGGTGCGCACCCACACCCCGACATTGGCCGACCCGCCTTTGTCGCCGCTGCGGGCGGCGGCGATGCGGCCCAACGGCACCCGCTGCGTCGGGCCGTCCGGCAGCGGCTCCGGCAAAGCTGGCACTGAGGCCGGCTGCAGTTCGAGAGTCTCGGTGGCGCAGGGGATTTCGACTCGGATGCCGTCGGCGTGCACGGCGGTGTGGTCCACTTTTGTCGCCTCGACATAACCGGGGGTGTAGACCCCGTAGACCTGGCCATCCCCGGGCGGTGCGGTGACGGCGAACCCCGGGTAGCTGGCCAACGCCAATTCCACTGCGGCCGAGGAGAACTGGCGTCCGACATTGGCCGGATCGGGATCGCGGACCACGCAGCGCAGCAGGGCGCTCGCGGTCTCTTCGGTGTCGGCGTCGGGGTGGTCGGTGCGGGCCAGCGTCCACTCCAGCTCGGTGGGCTTGACACTGACCGCGGATTCCAGCTGTCGGCGCACCAAGTCGGCCTTGGCCTCGATGTCCAGCCCGGTCAGCACGAACGTCATCGCGTTGCGGAATCCGCCGATGCTGTTCAGCGAAACCTTGTACGTGGGCGGTGGCGGCTCGCCGGTCACGCCGCTGATCCGCACCCGGTCGGCGCCGTCGGACGAGAGATCGACGCTGTCCATCCGCGCCGTCGCGTCGGGATTGGCGTAGCGCGCGCCGGTGATCTCGTAGAGCAGTTGCGCGGTGACGGTGTCGACGCTGACCAGCCCGCCGGTGCCGGGGTGTTTGGTGATCACTGACGAACCGTCGGCGTGGATCTCGGCCAGCGGAAAGCCGGCGTGCGTCAGGTCCGGAATTTCGGTGAAGAACGAGTAGTTGCCGCCGGTGGCCTGGATGCCGCATTCGATGACGTGTCCCGCGACCACGGCGCCGGCCAACCGGTCGTAGTCGCCTCGCTGCCAGCCGAAGTGCGAAGCCGCGGGCCCGACGGTCACCGAGGCATCGGTCACGCGTCCGGTGACCACGATGTCGGCGCCGTCGTTGAGGCAGTCGACGATGCCCCAGGCGCCCAGGTAGGCGTTGGCGGTCAGGGGCGTGCCCAGCCCGAGTTCCTCGGCACGACCCGACAGGTCGTCCCCCTCGACGTGTGCCACCCGGACCGGCACACCGAGGCGCTGGGCCAGCGCGCGCACGGCGTCGGCCAGCCCGGCGGGGTTCAGGCCGCCGGCGTTGGCGACGATGCGCACCCCGCGATCCTGCGCGAGCCCGAGGCATTCTTCGAGCTGGGACAGGAACGTCTTGGCGTAGCCGCGCTCGGGATGTTTCATCCGGTCGCGGCCGAGAATCAACATGGTCAGCTCGGCCAAGTAATCGCCGGTCAGGTAGTCGAGCTGGCCACCGGTCAGCATTTCGCGCATGGCCGCATGCCGATCTCCGTAAAACCCCGAGCAGTTGCCGATGCGAACCGGCGCTGGAGTTGCCGAAGAAGACCCCACCACGCGAGTGCTCCCTCCCTTGGGAATCAGTTAGGTGCCACGCTGTCAACCAACCGGTAGGTCAGCATAGCCGGGGGTCGCGGCGCTGAACACCCTGCCGTGCGGCCGACTCGTCGACTATTCAGTGTGACCTGGGTCGCTCGGGCCTACCCGCCGAGAGCTAAATCACATACCGGAACTATGCGTCTCTAACATGCCTTTTCGCTGGCTCGATAACGACCTCAGCAAACTCCAAGCGGACCGTCCGGCATTCCGGAACTCGGAAGCGGCGTACGAATCGCCCGTTTCATTACCAGATGTTGGATCGGTGTTGAGTAAAAATTCTGCGATCTAGCTGCGGGTATTCGCCTATGCGCTCACCTGTCGGAAATCCTAAGCGGTTCTTACCTTGCCTTAAGGCTTGCTATTGAGTTAAGTTCCAATAAGTGTTCGTGGTTGTGGCAAAGGAGGCCGTGACATGGAACTCACCCTGCGCCCGTATGCGCTGGCCGGTGTAGCAGTGATCGGCGGCACCGCCGTCGCCGCTGTTCCCATGAGCCAGCCGAACTGGACGCTTCCACAAATGCGGTCCGACGCGGTCGCGCTGACGGCCACCGATGACCTGTTGACATCGATCGTCACCGAGCTCAACGACGCGTCGGCCAACTCCACACAGCTGTTCGACAACTTCGCGCTGGCGCCCTTCGTGGGAGCGCAGCAGGGGACCGTCGACGGCTTCGGCTATCTGCAGGACCTGATCAACGGGACGAGCTTCGACACCGTCCTGGGCGACATCCAGACCCAACTGACTGACGTGCTCAGCTCCTTCGCGCTGATCGGCGCCAGCTCCGACACCATCTCCACGACGAAGGGCCTCACCCTCGACGGGCTGCACGGCGTGGTTTTCCAGGAGCTGCCTACCTTCCTGCCGGCCTCAGATGCCGCGAGCCTGACCCCGGTGCTGGATTTCTTGGCCTCACCGGCCAGCGGCATCCTCCTGGGCGCGCTGGGGCCGGTGGTCAGCCCCGTCGTCTCGCTGTTCGACAGCGCCGAGGCAATTGCCGCCGCCGCCCAGGCCGGCGACTCCGCCACGGCATTCCAGGATTTGCTGGCCGCACCGGTCGACGCCATCGGCTCCATCTTCAACGGCGCGACACTCAACCTCGACGCATTGGTGCCTGCGATCAACGATGCCGGCCTGCTGCCGAGCGGCGACAGCGTCAGCTCGCTCAGCTTCGCCTTCGGCGGCCTGCTCAGCGCCGGAAGCGTGGGTGACAGCTGGAAAGTGGCCACCGGCACGATCCACGCCGCGGGCGGCTCGCTGTTCAACAGTGTCGGCATGGGCCTCGACGTCCAGCTCAATGGGGTACCGATCTCCCTCGACCTTTCCGCCAACCCGGTCGGCCCGATCGGCGCACTGGAAGGCTTCGACCAAGCGGTCGGCCTACTGCTGGGCGACGGATGGAGCGGCAAGGGCGTCACACCGGGCGCCCCGCTGGCCGGCCTGACGTTCCCCACCATCCCCGACACCACTGCGACGGGCGCGGCCAGCAGCCTGAACCTGTCCGACTTGTTCGGCGAGTTCAGCGGGCTCAACGACCTCGGCACCAACCTGTCCGCCGACACGACCGCTTCACTGAGCTCACTGACCGACCTTCCGCACGAACTCGTCAACGGATTGCTGAGCCTGTTCTGAGGCAGCGATGCGTAGCCTCGTCGAACTCGCGCAGGTCAGGGCGGAGCAGTACGGCGACAAGGTCGCATTCAGCTTCTCCTACAACGGCGACGGAGCCGATCTCGGCGAGCTGACCTTCGCTGACCTGGACAGTCGAGCCAGGTCGATCGCGGCGGACTTACAGAGCCGGGGCGCGTCCGGCCGCCGGGTGCTGGTGTTGTGTCGACCCGGGCTGGACCACATCGCGGGACTGTTCGGCTGCTTCTACGCGGGTGCGATCGCGATCCCGGTACACGAACGCCTCGCCCCGCGTCTGACCACTGTTGTGCCCAACGCGCAGGCCGATTTCGTGCTCGCCACGTCCCAGACCCAAGCCAAGGTCAAGGCAGTGCTCGACCTACTCGTCGACGGTCGGCGCTTGCAATGGTGTCTCAACGACGCTGGGGCAGGCGACGCCGACGGCTGGTCACCGACCGGGCCGGACCCGAATTCGGTTGCGATGCTGCAATACACGTCGGGCTCGACCACCGCCCCCAAGGGCGTGGTGCTCACTCATGGCAACCTGCTGCACAACCTCGAGGCCATCCGCCAGGCCTGGCAGGGCGACGAGGACGACCTCGCGCTGTTCTGGCTGCCGCAGCATCACGACATGGGTCTCATCGGTGGCATCTTCAATCCGCTGAACGTGGGTTGTTCCACCGTGCTGATGTCGCCGACGGCCTTCATCAAACGTCCGATGCGGTGGTTGGAATCCATCTCCCGCTGCCGCGCGACCTACACGGTGGCGCCGAACTTCGCCTTCGCCAAATGCGTCGAAGACAGCACCGCCGAGGAGCGCGCGAGGCTCGATCTATCCAGCTTGACGACCGTCATGAACGGCGCCGAGCCGGTCCGGGCCGAGACCATGAGATCTTTCGCCGATGCCTTCGCCCCGGCGGGGTTTCGGCCCGAGGCATTTCATCCGGTCTACGGGCTCGCCGATGCCACCCTGTTGGTCTCGGGTGGGTCGGCGGCCGATCTGCCGGTTATGGCCCATGTTGATCGTGGCGCGCTGCAGGAGGACCGCGTCGTCGAGGCCGCGCCCGCGCTGCCGTCGACGCTGACCCTGGTCGGTTGCGGCCGAGTTCAGGGCGGCCAGCGGGTGGCCATTGTCGACCCGGAGACCTGCCGCGAGCGCGCGGCGAACGAGGTGGGCGAGATCTGGTTGTCGGGGCCCAGCGTTGCCCAGGGTTACTGGGCGCGGCCGCAAGAGACCGAGCAGGCATTTGCGGCGTTCACCGCAGGCACCGGGGCGGGCCCGTACCTGCGCACGGGCGATCTGGGGTTCCTCCGCGGCGGCGAACTGTTCATCACCGGGCGCTGCAAGGACCTCATCGTGATCCGAGGCGGTAACTACTACCCGCACGACATCGAGTTCACCGTGCAGCAGAGCCACCCGGCGCTGCTGCACGGCCGGGGCGCGGCGTTCGCCATTACGCCGCGGCAGGGCCGCGCCGAACAGTTGGTGATCGTGCAGGAGGTCGACAGCGATCGATTCCGGAGCGTGGATGTTCGCGATGTCATGACGGCGGTGGAGACGGCTGTCCTCGAGCAGCACGGCGTACCCGTGCAGTCCCTCGTGCTGGTCGCGCCCATGCGGATTCCCACCACTTCGAGTGGGAAGATTCAACGCGGCCAGTGCCGCCGGCAGTATCTCGACCGCGAATTCCAGACAATCGCCGAAGCGCACGCACCGCTGCCCGCCGACGACGGCGGGGAAGACGAGGCCCTGGCCAAGGCCGCCGGAATTCTCAAGCTCGCGATGGTCATGCAGGCCCGATCGTCCCGCTGACCGCGATCGACCGGTCGCGCGCATTTTTGTCCGCGGCAGGCCACCCGCTATCATCAAAGCCAATCGTCGCTGCCGAGAGGTCTTCCGCGGTGACCCCCCTACCAGGAGTAAGGCCTGATCATGGCTGTGCCAAAGCGGCGGATGTCGCGCTCGAACACCCGTAGCCGACGCGCGCAATGGAAGGCTGAGAAGCCAGAGTTGGTCGGCGTGACGGTCGCAGGTCGGCAGCACAAGGTTCCTCGTCGGCTGCTCAAGGCGGCGCGCCTCGGCCTGATTGACCTCGACCGCCGCTAACTTCTGTGCCGTGAGCATTCACTTCGGCGATAGTGCCAACAGTTTGCGGACGGCCGATTCTGGCGCACTCTCAGCACCTTCTCAGGCGCTTAGATAAAACTGGTAGCTGTGCGAATTCTTGTCGTTGACGACGACCGTGCGGTGCGTGAGTCGCTGCGCCGCTCCCTTTCCTTCAATGGCTACTCGGTGACGCTTGCCGAGGACGGCGTCGAAGCCCTGGAGATGATTGCCGCCGACCGGCCTGACGGGGTCGTGCTCGACGTGATGATGCCCCGGCTGGACGGCCTCGAGGTGTGTCGGCAGCTGCGCAGCACCGGGGACGATCTTCCGATCCTGGTGCTGACCGCCCGTGACACCATCTCCGAGCGTGTTGCCGGCCTCGACGCGGGTGCCGACGACTATCTGCCCAAGCCGTTCGCGCTGGAAGAGCTCTTGGCGCGGATGCGGGCTTTGTTGCGCCGTACGAGAATTGAAGATCCCTCCGAAGCCGTGGCGATGACGTTCGCCGATCTCACCCTCGATTCGGTGACTCGCGAAGTCACCCGGGGGACCCGCCAGATCAGCCTGACTCGCACGGAATTTGCTTTGCTGGAGATGTTGATCGCCAATCCGCGTCGGGTATTGACGCGTAGCCGCATTCTCGAAGAGGTGTGGGGTTTTGATTTCCCCACGTCGGGTAATGCACTGGAAGTGTACGTCGGGTACCTGCGTCGTAAGACCGAGGCCAACGGCGAACCACGTCTGATCCATACCGTTCGTGGAGTGGGATACGTGCTTCGCGAAACTCCGCCCTGATGCCGCTGAAGACACTCTGATGCCGCTGAAGACACTGTTCCGTCGGCGAAGCAGAGTGCCGCTGAGGACGAGCACGTCCCTGTCGCTGCGCGGGCGGGTGATGCTGCTGGCCATGTCGATGGTGGCGATGGTGGTCGTCTTGATGGCCGTCGCGGTGTATGCGGTGATCTCCGCAGCGCTCTACAAGGACATCGACAACCAGCTGCAGAGCAGGGCGCAGCTGCTGATCGCCAGCGGATCGCTGGCCGCCGACCCGGCGAAAGCCATTGAGGGCACGGCATACTCAGACGTCAACGCGATGCTGGTGACGCCTGGCCGGTCGATCTTCACCGCGAACCAGGAAGGGCAGCAGCTGCCGGTGGGGCAGCAGGAGAAAGCCGTCATCCGCGGCGACTTGTTCATGTCCCGGCGTACCGCCGCCAATCAGCGGGTGCTCGCCGTGCATCTACCGAACGGCAGCTCGCTGCTGATCTCCAAGAGCCTCGCGCCCACCGACGCCGTGATGACCAAGCTTCGCTGGGTGCTGGTGATCGTCGGCGGCGTCGGCATGGCCGTCGCCGCGGTGGCCGGCGGCATGGTCACCCAGGCCGGCCTGCGACCCGTAGGCCGGTTGACCGGGGCGGCCGAGCGGGTGGCGCGCACCGACGACCTACGGCCGATACCGGTCTATGGCAGTGACGAATTAGGAAGGCTCACTGAGGCTTTCAACATGATGCTGCGGGCGTTGGCCGAGTCGCGCGAGCGCCAGACGCGGCTGGTCGCCGATGCCGGTCACGAGTTGCGGACCCCGCTGACCTCGCTGCGCACCAACGTCGAACTACTGATGGCGTCCAGCGCGCCGGGCGCGCCGCCGATACCCGAGCAGGAAATGGTCGACCTGCGCACTGACGTGATCGCCCAGATCGAGGAATTATCCACGCTGGTAGGCGATTTGGTAGACCTCACCCGTGGTGACGCCGGTGAGGTGGTGCACGAGCCGGTCGATATGAGTGAGGTCATCGAACGGTCGCTGGAGCGAGTTCGCCGGCGCCGCAACGACGTTGAGTTCGACGTCGACGTCACGCCCTGGCAGGTCCACGGCGACTCGGCCGGCCTGTCACGCGCGGTGCTGAACCTGATGGACAACGCCGCCAAGTGGAGCCCGTCCGGCGGCCGTGTGGGCGTCCGGCTGCGACAACTCAATGCCTCGCATGCCGAGCTGGTGGTGTCCGATCACGGCCCGGGCATCCCGGAGCACGAGCGCGAACTGGTCTTCGAACGGTTCTACCGCTCGACCACCTCGCGCTCCATGCCCGGCTCCGGGCTCGGGCTGGCGATCGTTAAACAGGTCGTACTCAAGCATGGCGGGGCACTGCATGTCGAGGAGACCGTGCCTGGTGGCCAGCCGCCGGGCACATCGATCTACGTCTTGTTTCCGGGGCAGCCGATACCGGTCGCGGAGTATCCGTCCGACGGCGACGTCGCGCCGAGTGCCGGCGCGTCATCAGTTCCGGGGAACTCCGCAACTCCGGCAAACGTTATTTCAGTCGAATCACAGATCACCCAGGCAAGGTAGTAGGCCAGTTACTGTTTGGCTCTGAAAGACCGCGCCAGGACCACAGAGAGAGCGACCAGCGACATGACGAATCACCCGAGGTATTCGCCACCGCCGCAGCAGCACGGATACCGTCCGGCGCCCGATCAGCGCGGGGCCGTGAGCCATTCCGGCTATGGGCAGCAGCAAACCTACCCGCCGGGATATGACTGGCGGCCCGGCCAGCAGCAACTTCGGCAGCCCTACGGTCCGTTCGTCGGTCAGCCCGGGGGGCCGCAGCCGATGCCGACGCCGCGAAAGCGTTCTCGTGCAGGCGCATTGACGGTTGGGGCGGTCGCGCTGGCTGTCGTCTCGGCCGGTATCGGCGGGGCCGCCGCCTCGGTTATCGCCCGCCACGAAATTCTCGCTTCTGTCGCCGACGGGGCAATGCCAGGCGGTGCCACACCCGGCATGCCGGCGTCGAACTCGCCGCTCGGCAGCGTCGAGCAGGTGGCCGCCAAGGTGGTTCCCAGCGTCGTGATGCTCGAGACCAAACTGGGCCGCGCATCTGAAGAGGGCTCCGGCATCATCTTGTCCTCGGACGGCCTGATCCTGACCAACAACCACGTCGTCGCCACCGCGGCCAACCCCGGGAAGGCACCGGGGCCGCATGGGCGACCGAACCCCGAGCACCAGAACCCCGACGAGGACCCCGGCGCTCCGGCCCCGGATCCCGACCAGCCCGCCCCTCCGCCGGGTAGCGGCAAGCCCAAGACCACCGTGACGTTCTCCGATGGGCGCACGGCGGAGTTCAGCGTCGTCGGCACCGACCCCACCACGGACATTGCTGTGGTGCGCGTGCAAGGCGTGTCGGGGCTGACCCCGATCAGCCTCGGTTCGTCGGCCAACTTGCGTGTCGGCCAGCCGGTGATGGCGGTCGGTTCGCCGCTCGGTCTGTCCGGCACGGTGACCACCGGCATCGTCAGCGCGCTCAACCGGCCCGTCTCCACCACGGGTGAGTCGGGTAACCAGAACACCGTGCTGGACGCCATTCAGACCGACGCCGCGATCAACCCGGGCAACTCCGGTGGTGCGCTGGTCAACATGAGCGGACAGCTGGTCGGGGTGAACTCGGCGATCGCCACCCTGGGTGGCGACTCCCCGGACGCGCAGAGCGGTTCGATCGGCCTCGGTTTCGCGATCCCCGTCGACCAGGCCAAACGGATCGCCGACGAGTTGATCACGTCCGGGACCGCGGCGCACGCCTCGCTGGGCGTGCAGGTCACCAACGACAAGGAGACGCCCGGCGCCAAGGTGGTCGAGGTCGTTCCGAACGGGGCGGCCGCGGCCGCTGGACTGCCCAGCGGAGTGGTTGTCACCAAGGTCGACGACCGCACGGTCAACAGTGCCGATGCGCTGGTTGCCGCAGTTCGATCCAAGGCGCCCGGCGACAAGGTGACGCTGACCTTCAAAGACCCGTCTGGCGAGACCAAGAAGGTCCAGGTCACCTTGGGCAAGGCCCAGCAGTGAGCAGAGTCGCCGCGCCGTCGTCGGACGCCAGATATACGGTTGCAGCCATGGGACAGGGTGTGGACTTGATCGGTAGGGCACTGGTCGTCGTTGTCGACGATCACGGCGATGAGGATCACAGCGGTCCGTTGGTCACCGAACTGCTCACCGAAGCCGGATTCGTGGTCGACGGCGTTGTCGCGGTCGCCGCCGACGAGGTGGAGATCCGCAACGCGCTCAACACCGCGGTGATCGGGGGAGTCGACCTGGTCGTGTCGGTGGGCGGCACCGGGGTGACTCCCCGCGACGTCACCCCGGAAGCGACGCTGGACATTCTCGACCGCGAGATCCTCGGCATCGCCGAAGCGATCCGCGCGTCGGGGTTGTCTGCGGGAATCATCGAGGCAGGCCTGTCGCGCGGTCTGGCGGGCATCTCGGGCAGCACGCTGGTGGTCAACCTGGCCGGCTCGCGGTACGCCGTGCGCGACGGGATGGCGACGCTGAACCCGTTGGCAGCGCAGATCATCGGTCAGCTGTCCAGCCTGGAAATCTGACACCCGGCATGTCCACACCCGTCGGAGACGATCGCGAGTGGCAGTCGTCGGTCGACGAGCGAGACCCCGATGCCAGTCGGGACGGCGAGGAGCGGGAGCAGTGGCTGCGCGACAACGTGCCGCCACACCACACCTGAGCTAGCTGTCTTGGACGGTCGCGCTTTCCGGAGCGTTGGCGGAGTGATGACCCGCTGAGCTGCCATTGGCCTCGGCGAGCTGATCCCGGATCTGAGTGAGCAGCGAGAGTTCAGTGTCCTCGGCTTGCTTGACCTCTCCACGCTTGCGCAGCGTGTTGTAGGGCAGCACAACCAGGAAGTACACCACCGCCGCGATGATGATGAAGTTAATCGCGGCCGATATCGCGACGTTGAAGTCGATGAATTTGCCGTCGCCGATGCTGACTTTCAGAAGCCCGACATCGGATTTTCCGCCAGCGCCGATTCGGTCGATCAGCGGCTGGATGACGCTTTCGGTGAACTTGGTGACCAGACCGGTGAAGGCGGTACCGATGACGACCGCGACTGACAGGTCGATGATGTTGCCGTGTGCGAGAAACTCTTTGAAGCCCTTCAACATCGGGATTTCCTTTCCGCAATGGGTAAGTCATAAATCAATGTGGAGCTCAAGAAAAAAGCTAGCCGAGTCGGGCTGGCGATGCGAGAGTTTGCTTTTGGTCTGGTCAGACCCTTAGTGCAGGCTGAGGGTCACGGTCGCGACCAGCGTCGCGCCGGCCACCGCGTTGGCGAGGGTGGCCGGCAGTGCGATCAACACCACCCGGTCGCCGGCCGCACTGTGCCCATTGGCCTTCGCCGACACCGATACCACGATCGCGTCGGTCGCCACCACGTGCGGGGCTGCTGCGTTGCCGCCCTCTGCCGCGGCCACCACGTCGACCACGTCGCCCGGTCGCACCACGTCGATCAGCGCGTTGTCGGCCGGATGCACCGGCACGATGCGGGCGTCTGGCCCCGCCGCCGACTCGGCCAGGCGGGCGCCCAGCAGTCGCACGTCGGTCAGCACTTCGCCGCGCCGTGAGGGGCCGGCCAGGGCGGAGCCGACCACCGCGTTGACGTCTGACTGTGAACCGTCGGGAATCGTTGACGTCAAACGTCTTTCGACCCGAACATCGTCGGCGGCCAGCTTGGCGCCCGGGCTCAGGTCACGCGTGGCGACTACCACGAGCGCGGAGTCGTCGGCGGGGTCGGGCCGGAGCGCGGCAACGCCTGCGAGCAAGACCAGCCCCGCAGCGGCAACCCGGCGGGCCAGCACGGTACGCGACCAGTCAGGCCGCACCCACTGCGAAAGACGGGTTGGCAGCGATGGATTCAGCGATGACCGGGAGTCTCCCACGCGCCAACGGTAGACGCGAACGTGCGACGTGGCCGGACGGCGAAGTGCGTCTTGTGGATAACCGGCTAGCTGGAGGTGGTGGCCGGCGACTTCGACGCCGACGATTTCGACGCCGACGATTTCGACGCCGACGACGAGGAGTCGGACTTCGACGCGTCACCAGAGGAGGTCGACGTCTGCGAAGCGGCGGAGGATGTGTCGCTGGAGGTCGAGCCGGAGCTCTCAGTGCCCGAGGACGAACTCGAACTCGAAGAACTGCTGCTGGCGCTCTTGGACGCCTCGCGACTGTCGTTGCGGTAGAAGCCGCTGCCCTTGAACACCACGCCGACGTTGCCGAACATTTTGCGCAGTCGGCCCGCGCACTTCTCGCACGTGGTCAGCGCGTCGTCGCTGAAGGCCTGAACTACATCGAAGCGGTCATCGCATGCGGTACAAGCGTAGCTGTATGTCGGCACAAAAACCTCCGTGATGGTCTAAACGTTTAGCACTCTACAGTCCCAAGTGCTAGAACGGCTATGTGGTGCAAGTCATTCCCGGCGGGTGCCAGGCTGTA
>NZ_JBYCLD010000449.1:0-15522 GCF_057473725.1 Mycobacterium sp. TH-M11
GAACCGGCACGGGCCATGATGGATCTGCGCGGCGGGAAGTAGTGCATTGGTAGCCCGCGGCGATCCGACGGCGGCGCCATGAAGCGCGGCGCCTCGACGAGCGGAGCATCGGCAGGGGAGCGGCCCTCGGCCCGGCGGTACGCGGCGAGTGCCCGCGGATGCAGCCGAATCTCGTCGGGAACAGCCAGGAACGCGATCTCGACCAGTTTACCGAACAGTCGCAGAACCACCTCGTCGCTCGGAGTCCAACGCATACCGGCCTTTTCGCGCACCGAGGGCTCGAATAATCCCGCCGCGATCCAACGCTGGCTCGCGACAAGTGGTTTGAACAGCTGATCCCACACCGGCGTGGGCATCAGCACGAACTTCGGCTTGGGAATCCGGATGTCGAAGATATCCAGCGTGGCCTGATTGATCTCCAGTTCGTCGCGGCAGACCCGCTGCCAATACTCCTGGAAGTCCTCCCATGACTTGGGCACCGGCCGCATGCTCATGCCGTACATCCGGTACCACTGCACGTGTTCACCGAACAGCTGGCGCTTTTCGGCTTCGGTGAGGCCGCCGCAGAAATACTCGGCCACCTTGATCACCAGCATGAAAAAGGTGGCGTGCGCCCAGTAGAAGGTCTCGGGGTTCAAGGCGTGGTAGCGACGTCCGCCGGCATCGACGCCTTTGATGCCGCGGTGGTACTGCTTGATCTGCGCGCCGGTCTGGGAGGCTCGGCCGCCGTCGTAGACGACGCCCATGATCGGATACACCGAACGCGCCACCCGCTGCAGCGGCTCGCGCAACAGGATCGAGTGCTCTTCGACGCCGGCGCCGAGTTCTGGATACATGTTCTGGATCGCACCGATCCAGACACCCATCATGCCGGTGCGCAGATCGCCGAAGTATTTCCACGTCAGCGAGTCCGGCCCCAGCGGCGAAGCGGGCGGCAGCGGCTCTCGGTCTTCGGCGGCGATGCTGTGCATGGGGGACTGCGTGGGGGACACTGACGTCGTGGTCATTGTGGCCTCCTGATGCCGATGGCGCCGATCCGCCCACGATAATCATGACAACGCCTGTTGTCTATGATGTCGCGGGCGCGTCGCGCACTGTTATCGAGCGTCCATACGCGCGTCGCAGCGCTGTGATCAGCGAGTTCGTCGGTCGTCGTGGCGGGCACCACCACGACGGTCGTTGGCGGTCCTTCCCGCAGCACCTACTCTGAACTATGTGGAACTCGGCCCCCAACCGGTGTCCGGCGAGTCCGAGCGAACGGTGACCACGCCGGATCCATCTCATTCGCGGCAGCATTCGCCGACATCCCTGCGCGGTGCGGCGGAATGGCTGCGCAGCACCAACCAGAGCCCCGGCCTGATCGCACTGGTCCGCCGGGCGCGCCGCGGCTTGCCCGGCGATCCCGATTTCGGGGACCCGCTCTCGACGGCCGGCCAGGGTGGACCCCGCGCGGCGGCCCGGGCCGCCGGCCGGCTGCTGGGCGAACGCGGCGGTGCGTCCCGGGAAGTCAGCCTGGGCGCGCTGCAGGTGTGGCAGGCATTGACCGAGGCGGTCTCACGGCGTCCGGTCAATCAAGAGGTGACCATTGTTTTCACCGATCTGGTCGGTTTTTCCACCTGGTCGCTGCATGCCGGTGACGACGCCACGCTGACGCTGTTGCGACGGGTGGCGCGCGCGATCGAACCGCCGTTGCTCGAGGCCGGCGGGCACATCGTCAAACGGATGGGTGACGGCACCATGGCGGTGTTTGCCGATCCGCTCGTCGCGATAACCGCGGTGCTGGAGGCCAAACGGGCACTCAAAGGCGTCGATGTCGACGGCTACAAGCCGCGGATGCGGGTCGGAATTCACACCGGACGCCCGCAACGACTGGCCGCCGACTGGCTGGGCGTGGACGTCAATGTGGCCGCGCGGGTGATGGAGCGGGCCACCCGTGGCGGCGTCATGATCTCAGGGGCCACGCTGGATCGGCTCGGACCCGACGACTTGGTCACACTCGGGGTGGCGGCCAAGCGGGCCCACTGGTCGGTTTTCACCACCAAACCCGCCGGTCTACCTTCTGATTTGGCCATTTATCGGCTCAAGCCGTCAAGGGAAACTGTTAGCGACCTATCAGGCCTTGACAATCCGGACGGAGCCGGCCCGCAGGCATAGTAGAGGACGATGATAGTGCAGGTGTTGTCGCGGCTTTCGCGCGTGCGGATCACGCTCGGCTATGCCGTCGCGCTGATCGGTGTCAGCGCCGCGCTCGTCGAGCTGGGACCACGGGAGCGCGCGCACGTCGTCGCGCAGGCCAGCACCAACCTGCACAACCTGGCCCACGGTCATCTCGCCACCCTGCTGGACAGCGCCTTTGTCACCGACGCCGGTCCGATGTACTTCTGGCTGCCGTGCCTGGTCTGTTTGTTGGCCCTGGCCGAGCTGATCTGGCGCAGCGGGCGGTTGGCGATGGTGTTCATCACCGGCCACATCGGTGCCACGCTGCTGGTCGCCGCCGGCCTGACCGCCGCGATTGAGTTCCACTGGCTCCCGCTGTCGGTATCGCGCGCCAGCGACGTCGGGGTGAGCTACGGCGCGGTCGCGGTTCTGGGCGCGCTGACCTCGGCGATTCCCCGCCGGTGGCGTCCGGCCTGGATCGGCTTCTGGGTGCCGGTCGGCCTCGCCGCGGCGGCGTTGGGCGAAGACTTCACCGACATCGGACACACCGTCGCGCTGTTACTGGGCATGCTGGTATCCACCCGGCTGGACGGCCCGGCGCACTGGACCCGGGTCCGGTGCGCGCTGCTCGCGGTGGCTGCGGCTTTTGGGTTCCTGCTGTTGGCGCACGGCATCTGGCCGATGCTGGTCGCCGGCTCCGTCGGCGTTGTGGGCGCGGCCGCGGCCGACCTGCTGATCCGGTTACGTCAGACGCGCCGACCACTGGCGCCCGAGCTTGCCCCCGAACCGGCGCTGACGGCAGAGTGCTAAGTGGTCTGGCTCGCAAGTGCGTCGGGGGCCGGGAGTTACCTTCTCCGCGTCGAGATCGACGTTTTGGCAGCTATGCACGCGAACTTTGCCGCCAAAACGTCGATCTCGGTGCGCAAAGGCGCCCCGAACTTACGAGCGAGACCACTACGGCACCGCGCGCGAATACAGCCAGCAGTTCCACAGCTCCGCCAACGATTCGTTGCAGTAGCGCTCGGCCATACCGGTGAAATCATCGGTAACGGCGCTGGCATGGCGGTAGCTGGTCGTCCAATCTTGGAGCAGCGCAAAGAACTTCTCATCGCTGAGCCGTTTGCGTAGCGCATGCAGGGTGAGCGCGCCACGCTTGTAGACGCGATCGTCGAACATGTCGCGTGGCCCCGGGTCAGTGAGCAGTAGATCCTGCGGCGCTTTGCGCAGCTTCTCGTGATAGTGGTGCGCCCAGTGGTCGGCGCTGGGCCCGCCGCTGTGCTCGGACCACAACCACTCCGCATAGCAGGCGAAGCCTTCGTGCAGCCAGATGTCGCGCCACTGTCGCACGGTCACCGAATTGCCGAACCACTGGTGTGCCAGCTCGTGGGCGATCAGGCGCTCGCTGGCCCGTGTGCCATCGCAATGATTAGCCCCGAAAATCGAAACCCCTTGAGCTTCAAGGGGTATCTCCAGGTCATCGTCGGTCACCACGACGGTGTAGCCGTTTGCCAACGGATACGGCCCAAAAAGTTCGACGAACAGCTCCATCATTTCGGGCTGCCGTGCGAAGCCCTGGTAGAAGTCGCGGCGTAGCCGCTCGGGCAGCGCGGCCCGCATCTGCACCGGCGATGCGCCCAGCCGTATCAGCTCATACATCCCGATCTGCAGGGTGATCAGGTAGGTCGAGGTCGGTTCGGGCTGCTCGTAAGTCCACACGGTCTGCGCCGCGCGCGTGCGTCGAGACACCAAGCGGCCATTGGCGATCACCCGATAAGGATTGTCGACGCTGACCTGAATTCGGTAGGCGGCTTTCGCGCTGGGATGGTCGTCGCAGGGAAACCAGGAGGCGGCGCCGTTCGGCTGCCCGGCGACCAGCGCGCCGTCGGTCAGTTCCTCGAACCCGACCGCGCCCCACAACGATCGCAGCGGGCGCGGTGCACCGTGGTAGTGCACCGCGATCGTCATCGGCGCGCCGGACACCAGCGGCGACGCCAGTCGAATGCGGAGCTTCTTTTCCCGACAATCGAAGTGGCTGCAACGCTTGCCGTTCACGACCACCTTCGACACCGTCAGCGCGTCGGAGAAGTCGAGGGTGAACTCCGCCAATTCGGTCAGCGACTCGGCGGTGATCGTCGCGGTTCCCGACAGTCGATTGACGGCGACCTTGTACTCCAGTTCCAACGCATAGTGCGAGACGCGATAGCCCAGGTTGCCGGTCTTGGGCAGGTATGGATCGATGACTGGAGAAGCCTGGCGGGGCGCCGGCTTCTTGGCGGCACGCTTCACGCGGTGGCCTTCTTGCCGGGCTTCTCCCGGGCCGCATTCCACGGTCTGATGGGGTTACCTTGCCAGCGCGTGGATTTCGGTACCGAATCGCCGCGGACCACCAGCGACGCGGGTCCGACCGTCACGCCTGCGCCGAGCCGGGCCGACGGCAGGGCGACGCCGTGCGGGCCCAGCGTCGCGCCTGGCTCGAAGACGACTTCGTCCATCCGCATGATTCTGTCGTGGAACAGGTGCGTCTGCACAACGCAGCCGCGGTTGACGGTGCTGCCAGGGCCCAGCGTGACGAGGTCGGCCTCTGGCAGCCAGTAGGTTTCACACCACACGCCTCGCCCGACCTTGGCGCCGAGCGCCCGCAGCCAGATGTTCATCACCGGTGTGCCAACGGCTGCCCGGGCGAACCACGGCGCGGCGACGGTCTCCACAAATGTGTCCGCGAGTTCATTGCGCCACACGAACGACGACCACAGCGGACATTCGCCGGCCCGAATCCGGCCGACGAGAAGCCATTTCGCGGCCACCGCGACGCCCGCCGCCAGCAAGCCCGCAGTCAGCAATACCAGCCCGCCGCCGAGCGCCGCCGCCCAGATTCCGAAGACCCGCGCCAGCGCCTGGAGCACACCCAGCACCGCCAATCCGATCGCGCCCGTCACCATGACCGGGACCACCCGGAACGCCTCAACCGCCGACCGCATCGCCTTCAGCCGCCACGGCGGCTCGTAGGTGCGGGTCGTGTCGGCCTCAGTGGGGCGCCGGCGCAGCCGCATGGGCGGGCTGCCCAGCCAGGACGAACCACGCTTGGCCTTGGGAGGAGCCGCCGACAACACCGCGACCAGCCCATCCTCGGGCACCCGGCGGCCCGGTTGGGTGATGCCCGAGTTGCCCAGAAACGCCCGCCTGCCGACCGTCGTCGTGGCCGCGTAAATCCAGCCCCCACCAAGCTCGTAGGAGGCGACCATGGTGTCGTCGGCCAGGAACGCGCCGTCTTCGATCACGGTGAACTTCGGGATCAGCAGCACCGTGGAAATCTCGGTGTCGCGACCGACCTTCGCCCCGAGAGCCCGCAGCCAGGTCGGCGTCGCCAAGCTGGCGTAAACCGGGAACAGGTAATCGCGAGCGCCATCCATCAGTCGTTCGGTCGCCCACAATTGCCACCCACTGCGGCTGCGCACCGGGTGGTACCCCTCCCGCAGCCCGATGGACAGCAGTCGCACCGCCACGACCGTCATCACCGCATAGGCGGCCAGGGCAGCCAGCGTCGCGGCCGGTGTCCAGTACACGGCGGGCAGGACCGCCTCCGACAGCCGGTGGGTGTGCCGAACGCCGCGGCCGATCACGGCCAGCCCCGCCGCCAGCGCGGTCAGCGGCATCGCGGCCAGCAGCACCGATGTCAGCGCGTAGACCGCGACCCACTGGGAGCGCCGCGCCGGCCGTTCGTCGGGCCAAGGGTGTTTGACCCGGCCGGATTTCACCGCGGGTGAGCCCTTCCAATACTGGCGGCTCTTGACCTTGCCGACCACGCCCGAGCCGGGTGCGACGTCAGCGTTCTTGCCGATGACGGCGCCGGGCATCAAAGTGGTGCGGACGCCGATGGTGGCATCGTTGCCGATCGTGATCGCACCGACGTGGAACGTGTCGCCGTCGATCCAGTGCCCGCACAGGTCGACTTCGGGTTCGACCGCGCTGCGATGCCCAATTGTCAGCAGGCCGGTGACCGGCGGGACCGAGTGCAGGTCGACGCCCTTGCCGATCTGCGCGCCCAGTGCCCGGGCGTAATAGATCAGCCACGGCGCCCCGGCCAGGTTCTCGGCGCCACTGGCCGCGACCAGCCGCTCGGCCAGCCAGACCCGCAGGTGCAGCCACCCGCCGCGGGGATAGCTGCCCGGCCGCACCTTCGGCAGCAGCAGCCGTGCGGCGACAACGGCGATGCCCATCCGGCCCAGCGGTGTGACGAATACGACGAACCCCGCCGCGACCAGCCACCAGTTGACCGCGACGGTCCACGGCACCAGGTTCAGCGCGCCGGCGACGTTGTTGCCCAGCGCCAACCACGTCACCCACTGCAGCGCGGCCAGCGAGGCCAACGGCACCGACAGACCGATCTGCGCGAGCTGAGCCAGTCGCGGTGTCGGGCGTACTGCCCGCTCTGCGACATCCGGCGGCTTTTTCAGCTCGTCGAGGAAGCCGGCCAGCGAACCCAGCCGCGGATGGTCGTAGAGGTCGGCGACAGTGACCTGTGGATACCGGGCCCGCAGCGAGGCCACCAGCTGCGCCGCGGCGAGCGAACCGCCGCCGAGTGCGAAGAAGTCGGCTTCGGGGCCGTCGACGGCGGCGCCGAGCAGATGCCGCCACAACCCGGCCAGCCAGCTCGCCGTGCCGGCGAGGTCGGCCGGCACCTCGGCATCGCCGCCCGGCGGCGGCCAGGGCAACGCGTCGCGGTCGACCTTGCCGGAGGTACGGGTGGGCAGCGTGTCGACCCGCACCAGGCGGGGCACCAGCGCCGCCGGCAGCTGCTCGGCCAGACGGGCGCGCGCCGTGGCCATGTCGAAGTCGGGGTCGGCACTGGCGATGTAGCCCAACAGCACCGGGGTGCCCGCCGCCGTCCGCCGAACCGCTGCGGCCCCGCCGCTGACGCCCGGCAGGTGCACCAACGCCGAGTCCACCTCACCCAGTTCGATGCGACGGCCGCTGACTTTCACCTGGTCGTCGGCGCGGCCGCAGAAGATCAGGCCCTCGCGCTCCAGTCGCACCAGGTCACCGCTGCGGTAGGCCCGCCGCCAGCCCAGCGTCGGCATCGGGGCGTACTTCTCGGCGTCCTTGGCGTCGTCGAGGTAGCGCGCCAGCCCGACACCGCCGATCACCAACTCGCCGGTCTCGCCTTCGGCCACCGGCAGGCCGTCGCCGTCGACGACAGCCAGGTCCCAGCCCGGCAGCGGCAGCCCGATGCGCACCGGCCCCTCGCCGCTGAGCTGGGCGGCGCATGCGACGACGGTGGCCTCGGTGGGGCCGTAGGTGTTCCACACCTCCCGGCCGTCTTGGATACTTGGGCCCAGCCGCGCCGCCAGCTCCGGCGGGCATGCCTCGCCCCCGAAGATCAACAGCCGCACGGCTTCCAGCGCCTCGGCGGGCCAGAGCGCGGCCAGGGTGGGCACCGTCGAGACCACCGTGACGTCACGGCTGACCAGCCACGGTCCGAGGTCCATCCCGCTGCGCACCAGCGATCGCGGCGCGGGAACCAGGCAGGCGCCGTGCCGCCAGGCCAGCCACATCTCTTCGCACGAGGCGTCGAACGCCACCGACAGCCCGGCCAGCACCCGGTCGCCGGGGCCGATGGGATTGTCCCGCAGGAACATCTGCGCCTCGGCGTCGACGAACGCGGCAGCGCTGCGATGCGTGACGGCGACGCCTTTGGGCGTGCCCGTCGAGCCCGACGTGAAGATGATCCAGGCGTCGTCGCGTGGCAGCGGCGCGCCGGCTCGCCAGCCCCGCGAGGAGCCCGGGCCGCGGGCCATGCCGGCTTCGGTGACGATCGCGGCGACGTTCGCCTCGCGGAACACCAACTCCGCGCGCTCGTCGGGGTCGTCGGCGTCGACGGGCACATAGGCCGCGCCGGTGGCCAGGGTGGCCAGGATCGCCTCGTAGAGCGCGAAGCTGCCCGACGGCATCCGGATACCAATCCGGTCGCCGCGGCCGATGCCGCGGGCGGCCAGCCAGGCGACGCTGGCTTCGATATCGCTGATCAGTTCGCTGTAGGTGAGTTGGACGGTGCCATCGTCGATCGCTGTGGCGTCCGGGAAGCGGGCGGCGGTGTCGTACAGGACGTCGACGAGTGTGCGCGGGCCCGCCGCGCACGGCGACAGCAGGTATTGCGCCGGTATGCGCTCGGGTGCTCGGGGCGTCGCCACTCGTACGAAAATACTCAAGTTTCGGGGCTTTACCGGCCAGCGCGCGCACGGCGGGTCTTGAACTGCTGGCGGTTTCGGATCGTCGCCGAATTCGCTGTGGCCGCCGCAGCCGGCGTCCGCACCTGACATGCTGATATCGGAGATATCAGGAGGTTGATGGCCATGGCCGATGTGTCGATCAGGGGACTATCGGAGGCTGCGGTGGCGCACATCGACGCGTCGGCCGCGGCGAGGGGATTGTCGCGGCAGGAGTATCTGCGGCGGCGGTTCGAGACGGAGCGATCAGAGGGGCAACCTCACGCCAAGCTCACGCTCGATGACATGCTTCGCGCGGCCGCCGCAGCGACGGATCTCGACGACCCAGAGGTGATGAAGGGCGCGTGGCGGTGACCACGTGTTTGATCGACAAGTCGGCACTGGTTGGCTCTGGCTGGCTAGCACAATCATGACAGCACAACCCCAGCTTCACGACGTACATTTGGCAAACCCGCCGTCATAGCGCCCAGCGCGGGGCGCCGCGACCACGATGACCAACAAATACATTTCATTTCATTGAAGACCAGGAAAAGTGATGTGCGTGCTACCACGCGGTGTCAGCACCACACACATCGCCGCCACAGCGATAGTGCTCGCCGCGTCCCTGGCGGGTGCCGCCCCGGCCGACGCGGTGACCGGCGTGGTGGGTGTGGCGGACGCACCGGCCCCGACCGGTTATCTGACCGGCGGTCACGCCCCGGCGTCGCCCCCGCTGCCGCCGGGGTGCGAGCCCGACTCCACCGACCCGGCCTGCCACCCACCCCCACCCCGCCGCCGCTACCGGTACATCCCGGCGGCCCCGGCCTTTTGTTAAATGGTTGTGCAACCGGACGACGCCGTAGCGCCCACCGACAATGACCAGGTGCTCGGCTGGCATCTTTTGACCAGGGTCATGTTCCGCTTCTGCGTGGTCTAATTTGGGCTGTTTTGCCTGCTGTACGTGCAGATCATGGTCGTATTCACCGGGGCCTTGGGCGCGGTGTTGCCCCCGGAGGCGGCCTCATGGCAGATGAGCGTGCTGGGACCGGTCACCGAATGGGTCGGCCACCACGTATTCGGTGTCGACGCCGCTCTGCGCCCCGATTCGCGCAGCGGCGACCAGACCGCCATGTGGGTGTTCGTGTTCATTCTGCTGGTTGTCGCGATCATGGCGACCGTGCTGTGGAGCGTCCTGGATCGTCGACGCACCCACTACCGGCTTCTGCACGCCTGGTTTGTGGTGTTCGTGCGGATGTGTTTGGGTGGGCAGCTGCTCTATTACGGGGCGGTCAAAGTCATTCCGGTGCAGATGCCGGCCCCGCCGCTGACTGCACTGCTGCGCCCCTACGGACAACTCAGCTTGAACTGGGTGCTGTGGTTGCAGGTCGGCAGCTCCTACCCTTACGAAATCGCCCTCGGCCTCGTCGAGGTCGCCGCCGGAGTGTTGTTGTTTTGGCCGCGCACCGCCACCCTGGGCGCCCTGCTGGCGCTGGCCAGCACGGCGCAGGTGTTTTTGCTGAACATGACGTTCGATGTGTCGGTGAAAATCCTGTCGTTCCAGCTGCTGGTGCTCTCCCTGGTGCTGTTAGCCCCCCAAGCCCAGCGGCTGGCCAATATGCTTGTCCTGCAATGGCCATCGCCGCCGGCCACCCAACCCGCCCTGTTCACCAACGGCCGCGCCACCAGAGCCGCGGCCGCGGTGCAGGTCGGGTTGGGGGCCTGGATCCTGGCCGGGTCGCTACTTATCAGTGGGCTCGCGTGGCACTACGACGGCGGCGGTCGACCCAAGCCCGAGCTCTACGGCATCTGGACCGTCACCACCTTCACCCGCGACGGCGCGTCGCTGCCGCCGCTGACCACCCAACAACACCGCTGGCGACGCCTTGTCATCGAGGATCCCGACACCCTGAGCTACCAGCGAATGGACGACGTACTCGTCACAGTGCCCGCCGTCATCGACACCCACACCATCACCCTGCCCGACGCGCCGCCCTCGGCCACGCTCACCGTCGACCGCACCGCCCCCGACCGGCTGAGTCTGGCCGGGCAACTCAACGGCCACCCAGTCACCATGACGCTACGACGCCTCGACCTCGACCGCTTCCCCCTGAACCACGACCGTTTTCACTGGATCCAGGAATACCCAGACAACCCTCTGGAAGAGTAGAGGCTTGGTGGTGGGGCTACGTGGTCATGATCACCCCACCAGCCCGAACGCTGATCCACGGTGCATTGATCGGCGCACCCGCCGTCGTAACGTGCTGCGCGGGGGCAGCGAACACGTCGATGGCCAATAAAATACGTTTAATGGATGGACCAGGGGGAGTGAGTAGCGTCCCGCCAAGTGGTTGCCAGTTAACGGCGCTAAATTCTGCGCATGAACTCCGTTGTCGCAGCGATAGTGCTCGCCCTGTCCGTGGCGGGCAGTGCCGCCCCGGCTGATGCGATCACCGACATGGTTGGCGTGGCGGGCGCACCGGCCGCGATCAGCTGGTCGACCGGCGGCCATGATCCATCCTGCGACCCGCCCCCGCCCCCGCCGGACTGCCAGCCCGACTCCCCGGACCCGGCATGCCACCCAGCCCCACCGTCATGTTCCCCCCGGCACGTGTGTGGGTTCGTGCACTTCCCTATATATTGCCCCGGTCCAGCGGAGGTGGACCGGCCCGCGTTCCCCGGGGATTAGGTGAGAGCGGCGGCGCCCGGCAGCGACGATCAGCGGCCAGGCTGGGATCCTCTGACCCGTGTGGCGTTCCGCTTCTGCGTGATCTACTTCGGGTTGTTCTGCCTGCTGTTTCCTGAGATCACGTTCATCCTCACCGGATGCATCGGCCGGTTGCTGCCCCAAGGGGCGGTCTCCTGGCAGATGAACGCGCTGGGGCCGGTCACCGAATGGGTCGGCCGACACGTGTTCGGTATCGCTGCCGCCCTGCACCAGGATTCTGGCAGCGGCGACCAGGCAGCCATGTGGGTGCTGATGTTCACTGTGCTGGCCGTCGCGCTCACCGCGACCGCGGCCTGGAGCGTCCTTGACCGGCGACGCGGTGCCTACCCCCGTCTGCACGCCTGGTTTTCGGTATTCCTGCGGGTGTGTCTGGGTGGGGAGATGCTCTACTCCGGGGCGATCAAAGTCATTCCCGTGCAAATGCCAGCGCCGTCACTGACCGCGTTGCTGCGTCCCTACGGACAACTCAGCCCGACGTCGGTGCTGTGGTTGCAGGTCGGCAGCTCCTACCCCTACGAAATCGCCTTGGGCGCAGTTGAACTCGCCGCTGGTGTGTTGCTGTTTTGGCCCCGCACCGCGACCCTGGGCGCTCTGTTGGCGCTGGCCAGCATGGCGCAAGTGCTTTTGTTCAACATGACGTTCGACGTGTCGGTGAAGATCCTGTCTTTCCAGCTGCTGTTGCTCGCCCTGGTGCTGCTGGCTCCCCACGCCAAGTGGCTAGTCAATATCTTTGTCCTGCAACGGCCGTCGCCGCCGGTCACCCAACCAGTCCTGCTCACCAACGCCCGCGCCAATAAGCTCGCCACCACGATTCAGGTGACGTTAGGTGCCTGGGTTCTGGTCGGGTCACTGCTCACCAGTGGGCTCGCCTGGTACGACTACGGCGGCGGTCGACCCAAGCCCGAGCTCTACGGCATCTGGACCGTGGACACGTTCACCCGCGATGGCGCGTCGTTGCCGCCGCTGACCACCCAGCCGCACCGCTGGCAGCGCCTCATCATCGATTACCCTGACCGGCTCAGTTACCAACGGATGGATGGTGCCATCATCACCAGGGCCGCGGTCGTCAACACGCACACCATCACCCTGTCCGATGCGCCAGTGTCGTCTACGCTCACCGTCGACCGAACCGCCTCCGACCGGCTGCGCCTTTCCGGGCAACTACACGGCCACCCCGTGACCATGACGCTACGACGCCTCGACCTCGGCAGCTTGCCCCTGTACCGCAGCCGATTTCACTGGATCCAGGAATACCCCGACATCCCTCTGGAAGAATAGAGACTTGGTGGTGCTAGGAGCGGCGAGACAACCCGTTCCTTTGATGAATGTTGTCCAACTTATCTGTGGGCGGTCGGTATCACACGTCGGCGGGCAGCAAGGTGAACGTCCCGCCGTTGAGCGGGCGCAACACCCTGAAGTGCCGCTCGTCAAACGTCAGCACCTTGCGGGTGCCCGCCTTGGCGGCAGCGATCACGGTGCTCAGATCGGCCAACCCGACATCGAGTGCCGCGTACCGCCGTTCCAAATCGGCGACGACCTGGTAGTCGGCCGGCTCGAGGCATGCCGTTGTGAACCGCTCGTCGGCGAGATCGGCGAGGAAGGCCAGCCTTGCGTCACGACCGATGCGTTTGCCGAGGAGATAGTCGATTTCGGCAGTAACCGGCGCGGCAATGATCAACTCCCCGGGCTCATCCCGTAAAAGCGCTTCGATCTTTCCCTTCGCGCTGTCACGTCGATCCGCTACTGCGACGATCGGCGCGGCATCGACCACCATCGTCATGTGCCGAAGCCGTCGAGCAACTCGTCGTCTGGATAGTCCGCTACCGAATCGCCGGGTCCCTCGCCGCTTCCCACCACCGCGAAGTTTCGGTCACCGCGGACGGCTGGTTCATAGGATCGGATTGCGCGTCGAATTACCTCAGCCTGTGAGGTTCCCTCTCGCTCGGCGAGCGTTGCGAGCCGAACCGCCTCTTGCGCGCTGAGGTAGACACTCGTCTTCTGCACCTATGTAGGGTACCACGTAGGGCAATCGATAACTGGCACGTCAAGACCGCTGGGGAATCGAGTTTCCGGGCACTTGACCGATGATTTTCAGGCAATGGATGCGAAGAATGACAGCGCGTGATCGCCTTCGAACGCCAGAACCCGTGCCGGTGCCCCGTCGAGCCCCACCAAAGGGAGCGGCATGGCGATGATCCCGACGAATGGCGTTGAGATGCGGGACAGGTTGACGACGTACTCGATGTTGTATATGTCGTTACCCAAAAGAGTGTGGTGGACGATAGCGTCGTTGCCGTCCCACTCGTCCTTCCGGATGATCTCTTCCTCAGGGAAGTCGTAGACAACCGCTTTGACTGCGCGATCGACGAGCCAGCGTGCCCCGTCGCCGGTCAGGAACGGGGCGTTGCTGTGGAAATCGTCTGCGCCCCATTTGTGGTCGGTCCAATCTGTTCGCAGGATCGCAATGTCGTTTGGTGCCACTCCAGGGTCGCGGTCGTTCAGCACACTGCTGTCGATCGCGCGGTAGCTGTCGAAGTCTGAAAGATCGAATACTGCACCACGTCCCATCAGTCGCTGCGGCGCGACCTGATCGATGGTGGGGCCGCCCGCAATGAAGTGGCGTGGCGCATCGACATGCGTGCCGAAATGAGCGAACATCTTGAAGGTCGAGGATTGAACACCATGCTCCTCGAATGTGTGCGGTTCGGGGTAAAACGTGTTGCGCGATGTGTATCGTCCGTCGTTCTCCCGGATCGGCATTGTGAGGTCGATCATCGTGGCTGCACTCCTAGTTTGGGTGTCAGGCGGTGTACTCCCAGTCGAAAAGCAGTGGAACAGCACGCACCCTGCCTGCCAGGCTAGGGCTATGGCATTTGGTGACTACCAGGCGGAGATCTACCTGCAGGGCGTGGCCGGAGTAGTGCCGGCGCTGCCGATAACCTACGCCGGATTGGAGTCCCGGGCTGCTGCGATGATGCCGCCGCCGGTGTGGGCCTATGTCGCCGGTGGTGCCGGTGGTGAGCGCACCCAGCGGGCCAACGTCACTGCCTTTGAGCATTGGGGGCTGATGCCGCGGATGTTCGTCGGAGCCGACGAACGTGACCTGTCCGTGGAGATGTTCGGGATGACGTTGCCGGCGCCGGTGTTTATGGCGCCGATCGGCGTCATCGGCATCTGCGCTCAGGACGGCCACGGCGACCTGGCCTGCGCCCGCGCCGCCGCCATCACCGGAGTGCCGATGACGGTGTCGGTATTCGCTGCCGACCCGCTGGAGGACGTGGCGGCCGAGTTCGCTGGTACGCCAGGATTTTTCCAACTCTACGTGCCCAAAGACCGGGAACTGGCCGCCAGTTTGGTGCAGCGCGCTGAGGTTGCCGGGTATCGGGCCATCGTCGTCACCCTGGACCAGCCGGTGACCGGCTGGCGTCCACGCGACCTGGCGACGGCGTACTCTCCGCCCTTGCGCGGGCAATGCCTGACCAACTACACCAGCGACCCGGTGTTCCGCGCTGGGCTGACCGAGCCGCCCGAACAGAATCCGCAGGCCGCCATGCAGCATTGGTTGCAAACCTGGAGCACCCCACTGACCTGGGCCGATCTACCGTGGCTGCGTTCGCTGACCCAGCTACCGTTGATCGTCAAGGGCATCTGTCATCCCGACGACGTACGGCGCGCGAAAGACGTTGGGGTGGATGGCATTTACTGCTCCAACCACGGGGGACGGCAGGCCAACGGCGGCCTGCCAGCATTGGACTGCCTGCCGGCGGTGGTGAAGGCCGCCAACGGACTGCCGGTGCTGTTCGACTCAGGAATCCGCAGCGGCGCCGACATCATCAAGGCCCTTGCCCTGGGAGCGACCGCGGTGGGCATCGGCCGGCCATATGCCTATGGGTTGGCGCTAGGCGGGGTCGACGGCGTCGTGCATGTACTGCGCTCGCTGCTCGCTGAAGCCGACCTGCTCATGGCCATCGACGGATGTCCCAGCGTGAGCGATCTCACCACTGAGGCGTTGCGGCGCATCGAATGACACGCGGCCGGCTCATACCCAGACTTGCGGGATCAAACGGAACCGCTGGATTTATTTCGCAGCGGCGTGTGCGGCTTTGGTGTGGGCCAGCCGGTAGGACCGGTTTCCGGTCTCGATAATTTTGCCGCCCACAACAGCAGACCCGCTGCTACTGCGGCACCCAGCCGCCCCGCCCGGCCGACGCCCGGCACGATACCTGATACCGCTTCGGGCCCATCACTGCTGACCTGCTCGTCGACATCAGGCGGTGGTGCCTGGTCGCAACCGTCGACGTCGCTACCCATGGACCACCGCCCCTCCGTGCACAGTTTGCCGACCCACATATGATCGGCTCTTGCGCGTCACGCCGTGTCGCGTGCCCGCAATCTTCGCCCCAGAAGGAGTGTGTCGTCGCGTGGGTGCCCCGCCCC
>NZ_JBYCLD010000450.1:0-1881 GCF_057473725.1 Mycobacterium sp. TH-M11
GCAGCAGCACGATGAAGCTGTACATCGCGATCTCGCCGAGCAGGAACGACCAGTGCGTCGGGAACACCTTGTTCAGCTGACGTCGGGTCGCGGCCGAGAGGTGGTACCGCGAGTCGACGGCGTTACCCTGGCCGGCCATGACGTGACCGGCATCGAATCGAACATCCATCTCGTGCACCGCGCCTTCCGACTTCGCGCCGCTACCGACCGCCGCAAGTCTCTTGGACGTATCTACTGGTACTGAATTAATCGTACAGTACTGGTCGCAATGCGCAACATACCTCGGTCGAGCAGCGCCGCCGGCCTGGCGAACCGAGGCGTCGGCGGCGCTCACCGAAAGGCTGGGCGAGGATAGTGGTACTGGTGCGCCCCGCCAGCCAAACCCCGACACCACCATGGAGGTCGACGATCACTACCTCACCCCGCGATACCGCGCCAGAGAGTCAGCGTGAATTCGCCGGCCGGGTGGCCGAGGCTCTCGACGGCGCCAGCCTGGCTCTGTTGCTGAGCCTGGGTCACCAGACCGGACTTCTCGATGTGCTGGCGGGCATGGCGGCGCCGGCGACCAGTGCGCAGATCGCGGAGGCAGCAGATCTCGATGAACGGTACGTCCGCGAATGGCTGGGGGGCACAACGGTCGCGCGGGTCGTCGACTTCGACCCCGGGGCAAAGACCTACCGGCTGCCCCCACACCGCGCCGCAGTCTTGACCCGGGCGGCCGGCCCGGACAATCTCGCGCGCATCGCCCAGTACATCGCGCTGCTCGCCGAGGTCGAACAAGACGTGCTCACCTGCTTCCGCCAGGGCGGAGGTGTGCCGTACGCCCGGTATCCCCGTTTCCACACAGTGACGGCCGAGCGAAGTGGCGAGGTGTTCGACGCCGCTCTGATCGACACGGTTCTGCCCATGGTCGACGGATTGCCGGACCGACTGCGCGCCGGAATCGATGTCGCTGATTTCGGCTGCGGTAGCGGGCGTGCGGTCAACGTGATGGCGCAAGCCTTTGGCGCGAGCCGGTTCACCGGAATCGACTTCTCCGTCGAGGGCATCGAACGAGCGACGAGTGAGGCTGCGCGACGCGGCCTGGACAATGCGACGTTCGTGCTCCATGATCTGACGCTGCCCGTCGAGGCGTCGGCATATGACGTGGTGACCACCTTCGACGCGATCCACGACCAGGCTCAGCCTGCGCAAGTGCTGGAAAACATCCACCGCTCCCTGCGCCCGCACGGCATCCTGCTCATGGTCGAGCCGAAGGCATCCAGCCGGCTGGAAGACAACATCGGAGTCGCGATGAAGACTTACGGCTACACGGTTTCGCTCATGCACTGCATGCCAGTTTCGTTGGCCCTCAACGGGGCTGGGCTAGGCACAATGTGGGGTCGGCACGCGGCCGCGGCGATGCTGGCCGAGTCGGGCTTCGACGATGTGACGGTTTCCGAGATTGATGCCGACCCGTCGAACTACTACTACATCGCGAGGAAAGCGGGCGGAAAGTAGCCGGCCGCCCAGGGCGTGAATGGTCCGGGCCTGTCGCGGGGAAGGTTGCGCGCCGGTTGCAGTTGCGCAAAGGTCCGGCAGCGTCTCTGCGTCGTGGAGGTCGGTATGGCCGGCTGGACTTTAGTGTTGGCCGCTATGGCCGGACTGGAGAAGCGCGTGAAGCGCTGGCGCGCCGCGCTTCACCTCGCCGTGTCGGCATTACTGGTCGCCACTGCGGGTTTCGTCAGCATCCCGTCGGCCCGGGCGGCTGCGGCCACGGCGACATTGTCGGTGGCACATGCCTGGCAGACCGGTTTCATCGCCCACTTCGCCATCAGCAACGCCAGCGCGGTCCCGCTCACCAATTGGACGCTTGAATTCGACATGCCGGCCGGACAATCC
>NZ_JBYCLD010000451.1:0-2719 GCF_057473725.1 Mycobacterium sp. TH-M11
CTGGGTAATAGTCGTGCCATGAATTCAGACGGATTCGCACGCATGCCATTTGGCACTCGTGACCGCTTCGCAGCGGGTCGGCACATTTTGCCAGTAGACATCCGGGTCGCGTTCGAAAGCATGTCGCTGAGCACCGGCCCGCTTGGGGGGTCCCACGACTCGTCGCGCTCGAAGACAGTAGGTCACCCCAGACTGCCTGGCCGCTCGCGTGGTCCGCATGACGTCCAACGGGGCCGCGACTCTATCCACCGGGCGCTTCTTCAGCGGCGCGCACCCTGAATCCATGCCGCCGGTCACCGACGCCGGCGATTAGCTGAGGTTACCGATGGTCAATGGCGTCCGTCGAAAAAAGCTGGACCCATCGGATCATCAGAAAGAACGGGAGCTGAGAGGTAATTATGTCGTTTTTGAATGCGGTTACCGAGGAAATAGCGTCTGCGGCGAATCAGCTGGAGGTTATCGGCACCGGGATATCCACGCAGAGTGCGGCGGTCGCCGCACCGACCAGTAGCGTGGCCCCCGCCGGTAGCGATCCGGTTTCGGCGCTGCAGTCTGCGGTGTTTTCTGCATACGGCAGTCTCTACCAGCAGATCAGCTCTGAGGCTCAGGCGATTCACCAGCAGTTCGTGCAAATGCTGAGCCAGAGCGGCACGTCCTACTCGACCGCCGAGAGCACCAACGCGGCCACGGCCTCGAACCCGTTCTCGACCCTGATGACGCTCCTTAACAGCACCACCTTCCAGGGGGTCGGCTACACCGGGGTCGGAAACTTCGCGGCAGGTTCCTCGGACCTGCTCGGGCTGGCGTCCGGCGGGTTGCTTCCCACCGCCACCGCAGACGCCGGCGACCTGGGAGGACTCGGCGCTGCGCTGTCCAGTGACACCGCCCCGATGGCTCCCGCCCCGACGGGTGCGGGCGGGTCCGGCGGGATGCCGGTGCTGGCCGGAGCATCGCAGGCATCCAGCGTCGGCGGTCTATCGGTGCCCCCGACGTGGGCGGGAGCGACGGCCGGCGCTGAGCCGGTCAAGTTGGTCAGCGCCAGCCCCAGCTGGGCCGGGACGGCCGCCCAGCCTGCCGCGGCGACGTCGACGGTGCCCGCCGGCATACCAGCCGGCGGCTCGGGTGGACGCACCGCGGGGCTGGGAGCACCGCGCTACGGCGTCAAGCCGACCGTCATGCCCAAGACGCCGAAACCGGCGATCGTCTAGCAATCCAGAGCATCGGAATTATCGGAACTTAGGGACAGGAAGCAACAACATGGGATTTGACTTCGCAACATGGCCCCCGGAGTTGATTGCCGCGCTCCTCAAAGCCGGCGCCGGATCGGCGCCGATGATGAGCGCGGGGGCATCGTGGCAGAGCTTGGCCGCCGAACTCGAGCAGGCGGCGGCTTCCTACCAGTCGGTGATCACCGAACTGGGCAGCACCTGGCATGGCCCGTCATCGAACCTGATGGCCAGCGCCGCCAGCGAGTACATCGCGTGGTTGCAGCAAACCGCCTCCTCAGCTCAGCACGCGGGTACGCAAGCGATGAGTTCGGCGGCCGCCTACGAGACAGCGAGCAACACGGTCGTTCCGCTGCCGGTGATCGAGGCCAACCGGGCGCAGCTGGCTGCGTTGGTGGCGACGAACTTCCTGGGCGTCAACACCCCGGCAATCCTCGCGACCGAGGCCGCCTATGCCGCGATGTGGGCGACCAACTCTGCGGTGATGTACGGCTACTCGGCTGCATCAACCGCCGCCCAGACGCTGGTACCGATGACTCCCGCACCGCAGACCACCAACCCGGCCGGGGCAGTCGCGCAGGGTGTGACGACCCCCGCCAGCGCAGCCAGCAGTAGCGCGCAGTCCACCCTCAACGGGCTGGGCTCGATGAGTCAGCTGACGTCCTCTGCGGCGGCTTCCACGGGTGGCACTTCAGCGTTGAGCGCGTTTGAGCAGTTTGACAGTTTCTTGAGTTCCAACCCGTTCCTGACACAGATCATCAACCAAACGGTCTACAGCATGGGCTGGTACTTCCCGATGATGGGCTCGGTTATACCGCTGCTGGCCCACTCCTTGGCCAGCACGGCTTCGGTTGCCAGTGCCACCACACCCGCGGCGCTGGGCGCCGGGATACTGGTTGGCAGCGTTGGTCCGGCCAGCGGTGTAGGCGCCGTGGCCGGTGGCACCGGAGTGCTCGCCAGTGTCGGCGGAACCTCGGCGGTCGGCGGCATGTCGGTGCCGGCCGGCTGGGCCAGCAATGTACCGGAGGTCAACGAAACGGTCACCCTTGCAGGTAGTGGCTGGACCAGCGAGGCCGAGTTGGGCGGCGGCGGCGGCGGCGTGAACGCCGTCCCGGCCGGTATGCCCGCTGCCGCAGGGGCCCGCGGCGGCTACGGTTTCGCCGCACCGCGCTACGGCGTCAAGCCAACGGTCATGCCCAAGCGGGTCTTGGTCTAGCAATCCAACGGAAGCCGACGGCGCCTTCCTCCGACCGAACCATCAACCCAACACAGCAAGGAAAGAATTATGCCTACCCGTTTTATGACTGATCCGCACGAGATGCGGGCAATGGCTGGACGTTTCGAATCCCACGCCCAGACCGTCGAGGACGAGGCCCGCAAGATGTGGGCGTCTTCGCAGAACATCGCCGGTGCGGGCTGGAGCGGCACCGCGCAGATGACCTCGCACGACACCATGGGTCAGATGAACACCGCGTTCCGCAACATCGTCAACA
>NZ_JBYCLD010000452.1:0-4812 GCF_057473725.1 Mycobacterium sp. TH-M11
CACATCTCGATCGCCGACGACATCTTCTACAACCGATTCCCGGACGAGCTCAAGGAGAAGGCGCCGCGGATCTGGTATGAGGACGGCGCTTATCAGGTCGGCCGCAAGGGACAGTCGTTCCTGCCCGGGGACTTCAGCGCGGTGCTGATGCAGTACGACGACCTGCCCGGCGCCGCGAGCAACAACATCGAGGCCCGCATCCAGGAGCTGCGTGAAGACGGCGTCGAGAAGGAAATCGCCTTTCCCAATGCGATTCTCGCGCTCTTCCACTACCCGGACAAGAAGCTGCGGGAGCTGGCGTTTCGCATCTACAACGAGTACATCGCCGAGTTGCAGGAGAAGTCCGGAGGACACTTCTACGGTGCGGGTCTGATCAACTGGTGGGATCCGGCCGGCGCCAAAAGAACCCTGGCCGAACTGAAATCGCTGGGCCTCAGGACATTCCTGCTACCGCTGAACCCCGGCAAGGACGACGAGGGCAACGTCATCGATTACGGCAGCGACGCCATCAAGCCGGTATGGGACGAGATCGAAGCCGCCGGGCTTCCGGTGAGCCACCACATCGGCGAGACGCCGCCCAAGACGCCCTGCCAGTTCAACAGCGTCGTCGTCGGCATGATGATCAACATCGACGGGTTCCGCGAGCAGTTCGCCAAGTATCTGTTCACCGGAATTCTCGACGACCACCCGAGTCTGCGGATCGGCTGGTTCGAAGGCGGAATCGCCTGGGTTCCTTGGGCTTTACAGGATGCCGAGCACTTGGTGGCCTCGTATCAGCACATGTTCAACCGGCCGTTGCGGCATGACCCGCGCTACTACTGGGACAACCACATGAGCGCATCGTTCATGGTCGATCCGCTCGGGCTCCGGCTGATCGACCAGATCGGTGTCGACAAGGTTATGTGGTCCAGCGATTATCCGCACAACGAAAGCACTTTCGGCTATTCGGAGAAATCGTTGGCTTCGGTGGTCGACGCGGTCGGACCGGAGAACGCCGCCAAGATCGTCAGCGACAACATCACCAGGTTCTTGGGGCTGCAGGCCCCCACATGACGACTCTGTCACCGACACTGAATTCGGCGCTGGACATTCCGGACACGCCGGACATCGAACGAATGCGCCGCGAGACCGGCACGCGGTTGCGCTCGGCGATGGCCGACCGTGGCGTAGAAGCCTTGATCCTGTTGGGCAACAACAGCGTTGTGTACGCCACCGGCGTCAGTTGGCCACTTAGCGACGCCGGGCTGTCCTACGTCGAGCGACCCGTCGCGGTGGTACTCGCTGACGACCCGCACCCGCACCTGTTCCTGCCGTTCCGCGAGGGTGCATCGTCGGAATCCGGTCTGCCTACCGACCACCTGCACGGACCGGTGTATCTCGAATTCGACGAGGGCGTCGAGAAATTCGTGCGGGTGATTCACGAACTCGTGCCGCCCGCAGCCGTCATTGCGGTTGACGAACTCACCGGGGCCATGCGTCGAGCCCAGTCGCAGCTGTTCCGGTCCGGCCCGCCGGCCGATGCCGCCCAGGTTGTCGGCGCCGCCAAGCTCATCAAAACCCCGGATGAAATCGCTTGCATCCGAACCGCAGTGAAGATCACTGACGCGGCTATGGCCGATGTGCAGACCGCGCTCGCGCCAGGCATCCGGCAGATCGACCTGTCCGCGGAGTTCACCCGCCGAACGTTTGAACTCGGCGCGATGGCCAGCATGCTGGAGCCGATCTGGCAGGTGATGCCCAAGTTCAAAGCCGACGGGGTATGGACCACACACGGCGATCTGGCGTTGCCGCTGTTGACGACTGAGCGGGAACTGGCCGCCGGCGATGTGTTGTGGACCGACGTGAGCATCACCTACCAGGGTTACTGCTCCGACTTCGGCCGCACCTGGCTGGTCGGTGACGAGCCGACGCCCCGGCAGCACGCTCAGTACTACCGGTGGCAAGAGATCATGGACGCCGTAATGGGCGTGGTGCGCGCCGGTGCGACCGTTGCAGATCTGGGCAGGACGGCGACGGAAGCCAACGGCGGCACCCGGCCGTGGCTGCCGCACTTCTACCTGGGGCACAGCATCGGCGTCAATGCCGCCGAAACACCAATGATCGGAACCGATCTCGGTGACGAGTTCGATGAGAAATTCGTCCTCGAGCCGGGCATGGTGATGGTACTGGAACCGGTGGTGTGGGAAGAGGGCACCGGCGGTTATCGCAGTGAAGAGGTCGTTGTCATCACCGAGGACGGGCACATCCGGTTGACCGACTACCCCTATGCGCCGTACGGAGAATGCTGATGTCCACCGAGGTTCTGGCCGATGGACGGGCGCTGCGCACCGGCCGCCGCGAGCGCGCGCTGGCGCAGATGGAAAAGCGCAACCTCGACGTGCTGGTGCTCGGGCGGCAGGCGAATGTCCGCTATGTGTCCGGCGCACCGCAGCTGTGGGTGGCGGGAACCAGGCCGTTCGGCCCGACCTGTGTAGTGGTGCGTGAGACCGGGGCGATTCACCTGCTCAGCACTTGGGACGAAGGCGTGCCGGACGACATCCCGCACGACAACTTGTACGGTATCGCCTGGAACCCGATGAACACCATCGCGAACTTGCAGCGCATCGACGGTGCGGCGACCGCGAAACGGGTTGGTACCGATGCCCTTTCGCCGAGTTTCGCGCAGCTGCTGCCGATGGCGTTCCCGAATGCGGAGCTGGTCGACGGCGAGCTGGCGATGCGTGCGGCCCGGCGGATCAAGACGCCCGAAGAAGTCGTCGCGCTGCGGGAGGCCATCCGGGTGGCCGAACTCGGTCTGGCCGCAGCGGTGGCTGAATTACGGCCTGGCATCAGTGAAAAGGCTTTGGCCGGCGCGCTGTTGGAGGCGATGGCAGCCGGTGGGGTCAGCACCCCGTCTACCCAGGACGCCGCCTGGGTGACCGCGTGCGACCACCCGTGGCGCCGGGCCAACCCAGACGGCTTGGTGCACGAGGGTGACCTCGTCGCCTTTTCGTCTGGAGTTCTCGACGGCGGTTACACCGGAGAGGTCGGCCGCACCTGGCCGGTCGGCGACGTGGCGGGTTCCGACGATTTGTACCGACGCTGGGATGCGCTGTGGGACAGACTGTATGAAGCCTGCCGACCGGGAGCGCCCGCGCTCGACCTGCTGGCCGCCTACCAGGCGGCCGGCGAAGAACTGCCACCGATGCCGATCGCGCGAGGCCTGGGCCTGGGATTCGACCCGCCTGTGGTCTCGCAGCACCTACCGGCAACCGCCGCCGAAGAACAACTGGAGCCGGGCATGGTGCTCGCGGTCACCGGTTACGTCTGGGAGTCGGGCGTTGGCGCGGTGTTCGGGCGAGAGGCGGTGTTGATCACCCCCGACGGCCCCGAGGTACTCACGTCGAGTCCCTTTTCGAACGTCGCGGTCGGCGCCTGACCACGATGCTCGGCGATACGGGCCCGCTGAACGGCTACACCGTCGTCGAACTCTCCACCGGAGTTGCCGGCGCCTACTGCACCAAGTTGCTGTCCGACGGCGGGGCCCAGGTGATCAAGGTCGAGTCACCGCAGGGCGATCCCTTACGCCGATGGTCAGTGTCGGGAGCCGACATCGAAAATGGCCGCGACGGAGCACTGTTCGGTTTTCTGGCCGGATCTAAGCACAGTGTGGTCGCCGACCCAGACATCGACGCTGCACTGGTCGACGACCTGCTGGCCGCTGCGGACGCGGTGGTGTGGTCACGGGGTTCCACGGTGGCCGACGCCTTCAGACCGGCCGCACTGCGCGAGTCGCATCCACACCTCGTCGTCACGTCGATCACCCCGTTCGGGCTGGACGGCCCGTGGCGCGATCGCCCGGCGACAGAGTTCACCCTGCAGGCGTGGTCGGGTGGCATCGTCGGCCTCGGCCGCGGATCCGCTGATCGCGCTCCGGTATTCGTGGGCGGCCGGGTCGGTGACTATATCGCCGGCGCGTACGCCAGCGCCGCGACGATGGCGTCACGGATGCGGCAGTTGGAGACCGGCACCGGTGAGTTATTGGACCTGTCGATGCTCGAAACGCAGATCCTCGGTCTCACGTACTACCCGGTCACGTTCTTCCAGATGCTCGGAAGGCCTTGGCGGGACGCCAGGAAACTCACTATCCCCGGAATCGCCCGTGCCAAAGATGGTTTGGTGGATGTCGGATGCGGGACCGCTCAGCAGTGGTTCGACCTGTGTGCGATGATCGGCCAGCAGGACTGGATCGACGAGGACTCGCCGCTGTCGATCACCGAGATGGCCAATCAAAAGTCAGCCGAGATATACGCCTGGTTCGAGAACGAGAAGGCCGACGACATCCGCGAACTCGCCGCCGCTTTTCGGATCCCCAACGCACCAGTGGCCAACGGCGCTAACATCACTGAGATCGAGCATTTTCGGCGCCGAGGCTCGTTTGTCGCCAACCCGCGCGACGGGTTCAGCCAGCCGGCCCACCCGTACCGGATGCGGCCCGCAACGCTCGTCGCGCCGCGACCGGCGCCGCGCCTGGGTGAGCACACCGCGGACTACCGGAAGTCGGGTCCGGTCGGACCCGGGCGCTTCGTGGCCAAACCCGCGGAGCGGTTGCCGTTCAACGGCATACGGATACTGGATCTGACCACCTTCTGGGCCGGCCCGAGTTGCACGCATTTCCTGGCGATGCTGGGAGCCGAGGTAATCCACGTCGAGTCCACGCGCAAACCGGACGGCACCCGGCTGATCGCCGGCATCCCGGTCACCGAGGACCAGTGGTGGGAGAAATCGCCGATCTTCTCAGCGTTGAACACCAACAAGAAGGGCATCACGCTC
>NZ_JBYCLD010000453.1:0-2332 GCF_057473725.1 Mycobacterium sp. TH-M11
TCGACGGCCTTGGAATCGAACTGAGTGCACGTTCGACGCAGGTGTCGGTAGGTCCCCGCACACTGCTGGCATGGACGGGCCGTTCCTGGGCAGCGAAGCGGTCGATTTGGGCCGCCTTCGGAAGTACACGCTGTACAGCAGCTTCCGGTGTCTGCACCCCGACGTCTACATTCCGACCGATGCCGAGCTCACCCCCGCAATCCAAGCTCGCGCGGCATGGTTGTGGTCACGGCGCCGCGGCATCGTCGCGGGCCGTTCCGCATCAGCGCTACACGGGTCCAAATGGGTCGACCATCGCGCGCCGGCGGAATTGCTCTACGACTACCGGCGGCCGCCGTCCGGAATCCACACCTGGTCGGACCGTGTTGGCGACGGCGAGGTGGAAACGATCGCCGGGATGCGTGTCACCACGTCAGCACGCACGGCGCTGGATATGGCCTGCCGATACCCGTTGGGAAAGGCCGTTGCGTCGATCGATGCACTGGCCCGCGCGACGAACCTCCGGTCCGCCGCCGTCGAGTCGCTGGCCGAGCATTACCGGGGCCGCCGAGGCATCCGGCGGGCGCGTAGCGCGCTGGCCCTCGTCGACGCCGGCGCCGAGTCGCCTCGTGAAACCTGGTTGCGACTGCTGCTGATCCGCGCCGGCTTCCCCAAACCGCAGACTCAAATCCCGGTGTACGACGAATACGGCCAACTCGTCGCCGAGCTCGACATGGGTTGGGAGGAAATCCAACTCGCAGTCGAATATGAGGGCGACCACCACCGAACCGACCGTCGGCAGTTCAACAAGGACATCACCCGGCACGAAGTATTGCGTGATCTCACCTGGACGGTCATCCGGGTCACCGCGGAAGACACCGAAGGCGGCATAGTTGCCCGCGTGCATGCGGCGTGGGAACGCCGAACGTGCGCTCAGTTCGACGCGAAGGCCGATTTTTCGAACTGAATGCACGTTCGACGCGCTCAGCTCAGCGGCGCGCTTGGGGTGAACACCATCGGCATCGACTCCAGGCCGCTGACGAAGTTGGCTGGGCGCAACGGCAATACGTCGCCGTCGTCGGCCAGCCGCAGATCGGGTAGACGCTGCAACACCCGCTCGGTCATCAGGCGCAGCTCCAAACGGGCCAGCTGGTTGCCCAGACAGAAGTGCGTGCCGAAGCCGAACGCGACGTGGCCGTTGGGGTCTCGACGAATGTCGAAGTCGTCCGGATTGTCGAACTGCGTCTCATCGAAATTCGCCGACTCGAACAGCAGCATGATCTTCTCGCCTTCGCGCAGCGATGTGCCGTGAAACTCGGTGTCGGCGCTCAGAGTTCGGCACATGTTCTTGACCGGCGAGGTCCAGCGCAGCATCTCCTCGATCGCGCCGGGCAGCAACGCATCCGAGTCGGCCCGCAGCGCGTCCCACTGATCGCGGTGACGCACCAACTGCTCGGTGCCACCGGACAACGTGTGCCGGGTGGTCTCGTCGCCGCCGATCAGGATCAGCAGGGTTTCCATCACGATCTCGTCGTCGGACATCCGCTGACCTTCGACTTCGGAGTTGACCAGGATCGAGAACAGGTCATCGGTCGGCTCGGCGCGACGCTTGGCGATGATGCCCATGGTGAATTCGGTATATCCCGCGAAGGCGTTCATCACCGTCTGGAACTCCGGGCCGCTCGGGTCGAGGTGCGAACTCAGTCCGGAGACCAGATCGTCGGACCACTTCAGCAGCATGCCGCGCTCCTCGGGCAGCACGCCGAGCATGTCGCCGATCACCGCCATCGGCAGCGGTGCGGCGAGGTCGCGGACGAAGTCACACTCGCCGCGCTCGCAGACCGCGTCGATCAACGCGTCGCACAGCCGGCCCAGCGACGGGATCTTCTCGGTGACCCGCTTGCGGGTGAACCCGGCGTTGACCAGCTTGCGCCGCAACAGGTGTGACGGGTCGTCCATGTCGATCATGTACGGCATACCGGGCTGATCCGGACGGATGCCGCCGGTGTTGGAGAACAGCTCGGGATTGCGCTCGGCGTCGATGATCGCCTGGTAGGTGGTCGCGCCGGCCAAGCCGTTGCGGTCGCGGAACACCGGTTGGTTGGCGCGCATCCAGCGATAGGCCTCGCGGGACGTCTGCCGGTCGGCGTAGAAGTTGCCGTCCGCCAAGTCGATGTCCAGGATGGTGTCCGGAATCGTTGCGGTCATGTGCCTAAGCCTCCAGTTATCGGATTACAGTGGCCGGCATGCCGAATTCACAGCACACCATCGCCGGAACCGTGCTCACCATGCCGGTGCGGATCCGTAAAGCGGACGTTCATACCGCGATGTTCTCGGTCGATGCCGATGCGGC
>NZ_JBYCLD010000454.1:0-6251 GCF_057473725.1 Mycobacterium sp. TH-M11
TGCATCGGGTGCAGTGACCACGAACCGGCAATGCTCATCGACGATGTCGTCTTCACCGACCTGACACCGGCTTTGGTCGGCGAGATCATCGAGAGGCTGAAAAGGGGTGAGTCTCCGGCGCAGATCGCCAATCCGGCCGGCCTGCCACGCGACGACGTGGCGTATGTCGATGCGCTGACACGCACCACCGTACATACGTCGGGGCCGGTGTTCTTTTGCGGTGGAACCGATTACAGCGCGTTGTGGCACCGCTGCCTGGCGATGACCCCCGACGATCTGATCGCCACCGTCTCGGAGTCCGGCCTGCGGGGGCTGGGCGGCGCGGGTTTCCCCACCGGAAACAAGTGGAAGTTCTGCCGCGCCGCCGCTGGCGACGAGAAGTACATCATCTGCAACGCCGATGAGGGCGAGCCCGGGACCTTCAAGGACCGGGCCTTGCTGACTTATGCTCCCAAGCAGGTCTTCGTGGGCATGGCGATCGCGGCCCGCGGCGTTGGCGCCCGGCACGGCATCGTCTACCTCCGTGCGGAGTACGCGTATCTGCGCGACTATCTCGCACGGCAGCTGGTGGAGCTACGGGAGGATGGAGTACTCGGCGGCGGGTTCGACATCCGCATCCAGTTGGGTGCCGGGGCCTACATCTGCGGCGACGAGACCGCGCTCCTCGAGTCTTGTGAGGGTAAGCGGGGAACGCCGCGACTCAAGCCGCCTTTCCCGGTCGAGCACGGTTTCCTGGGCAAGCCGACGGTGGTCGACAACGTCGAGACGCTCGCCGCGGCGTGCCGGATCATGCAGGAGGGGGCCGGTTGGTTCGCGGCCATGGGGGTGCCAGGGTCCGCCGGCACCCGGCTGCTCAGTGTCTCCGGTGACTGCGCCGCCCCCGGGATCTACGAGGTGCAGTGGGGGATGACGTTGCGTGAGGTGCTCGACATGATCGGCGCAAAGAGCCCCCGGGCCGTGCAGATCAGCGGTCCGGCCGGGGAGATGCTCTCGGTGGCCGCCGACGCCGACCGCAGGCTCGCCTTTGACGATCTGTCCTGCAACGGCTCTTTCATGGTGTTCAACCACGAACGCGACCTGATCGATATCGTCGGGGACTTCATCCAGTTCTTCGTCGACGAGTCTTGTGGCATCTGTGTGCCCTGTCGAGCGGGCAACGTGCTGCTGCGGCAGAAGGTCGGTCTGGTGGCCGCGGGTCGGGCAGTCCGATCCGATCTCGACGACATGGTTGCCTGGGGTGGGATCATCGCTCACACCAGCCGATGCGGGCTGGGTGCCACCTCGCCCAATCCGATCCTGAGCACGCTGAAGAAGTTTCCGGACAGCTATGCGAGCCGGCTTCGTGAGCACACCGGCGACCTGCTGCAGTCCTACGACCCAGAGGCTGAGCTGAGCGGTTATGCCCAAGCCGTTGCCGCGCTCGCGCCGCAGGAGTCGCGGTGAGCATCCGGATCGAGATCGATGGCACGACCATCACCTGCGAGGAGGGTTCGACGCTCGTCGATGTCGCCGCCGAGGCAGGCGTCTACATCCCGACCTTGTGCTATCTGCCCGAACATCCCGTCTTGGGCACCTGCCGGGTGTGTTCGGTCAAGGTCAACGGCGCGATCGCCCCCGCCTGTGCGGTCAAGGTCGGCGACGGGATGCGGGTGCAGGTCAACGAGCCGGAAACCAGCGATGCGCGTAAAGCGTTGGTGGAGATGCTGTTCGCCGAAGGTAACCACAATTGCCCCAGCTGTGAGAAGTCCGGCCGGTGCACGCTGCAGGCGGTCGGCTACGAGGTGGATATGACGGTGTCCCGTTTCCCGTACCAGTTCCCCGAACGGGTTGCCGACCATGCGGCGGACTCGATTTGGCTGGAGCGCGACCGCTGCATCTTCTGCCAGCGTTGTGTGGAGTTCGTCCGGGATCGCGAGACCGGCAAAAAGATCTTCAGCATCAGCGGCCGGGGAGCGGATGCCCGCATCGAGATCGACGTTGAACTGGCCAACAAGATGCCCCTCGACCAGGTCCGCGAGGCCGTCGACATCTGTCCTGTTGGAACGATACTCGAAAAAGGGGTGGGTTATGACGAGCCAATCGGCGAGCGGCGCTACGACGTCGAATCGGTGAAGGACCGGGCGCTCGAACCTTCACGGGAGCAACGAAAGTGACGACGCCGAACACCAACGAGTTTGCTTCACATGAACTGCCGGCAACACCACTCAACCCGGAAGTGGCCGCAAAGCGCGCTGGGAAGATCAAGGTCTCGATGATCAGCCTGTGTGGCTGCTGGGGATGTAGCTTGTCGCTGCTCGACATCGACGAGCGGATGATCGACCTGCTGGACAAAATCACCATCCTGCGATCGTCGTTCACCGACATCAAGCGCATTCCGGAGCGGTGCGCGATCGGATTCATCGAGGGCGGGGTCGCCAACGAGGACAACATCGAGACACTGCGGCACTTCAGGGACAACTGCGACGTGCTGATCTCGGTCGGCGCCTGCGCGATCTGGGGCGGTGTCCCGGCGCTGCGTAACCTGGTGGGGCTCAGGGATTGTCTGGCGGAGGCCTATGCGAACTCCCCGACGGCACCGCCTGACTCCAGCCCGGTGGTGCCCTATGACCGTCGGATCCCCATTCTGACAAACCACGTCTACCCGTGCCACGAGGTCGTGCAGATGGACTACTTCATCCCGGGCTGCCCGCCGGGGGCGGACGCGATCCTCGATGTCCTGGAGGACCTGGTCGACGGACGTCCCGTGAATCTGCCCAAGTCTCTCAACCGTTTCGACTGATCGGGGAATGACCGCTATGGCGACAACACTGGTAATCGACCCGGTCACCCGAATCGAGGGGCACGGCAAGGTGGTCATCGAACTCGACGACGACCGCAACGTCATCGACGCCAAGCTGCACGTGGTGGAGTTCCGCGGTTATGAGAGGTTCATCCAGGGCCACCCGTACTGGGAAGCCCCAGTTCTCATGCAGCGGATCTGCGGGATCTGCTTCGTCAGCCACCACCTTGGCGGGGCCAAGGCCCTCGACGACATGATCGGGGTCGGACCGGCATCGGGCACCTCTCTCACCCTGACCGCAATCAAGATGCGCCGGCTCGGTCACTACGCCCAGATGCTGCAGTCGCACGTCACCGCCTACTTCTACCTGGTGGTGCCGGAAATGTTGTTCGGGATCGACGCCGCGCCCGAGCAGCGCAACTTCATCGGTCTGATCGAGGCCAACCCTGGTCTTGTCAAACGTGTTGTGCGGCTGCGTAAGTGGGGCCAGGAGGTGATCGCCGCCGTCTTCGGAAAGCGCATGCACGGACTCTCCGCGGTGCCCGGCGGAGTGAACAAATGCCTCTCCGCGGCCGACGTGCAGCGGTTCCTGCGCGGCGAGGACGGATTGCCCTCCGTTGACGAGGTCATCGACGACGCTCAGCTGGGTTTGCAGATGTTCTACGACTTCCACGACGAGCACCGTGCCCAAGTCGACGGCTTCGCCAATGTGTCGGCGCTGAACATGTGTCTGGTCGACGATGACGGCAACGTCGATTACTACGACGGACGGCTGCGGGTGGTCGACGAGCAGAAGAAGCTCGTCCGCGAGTTCGATTACCGCGATTATCTCGACCACTTCTCCGAGGGAGTCGAGAAGTGGACGTATATGAAGTTCCCGTTCCTCACCGACCTCGGCCGCGACGCGGGATCGGTGCGGGTGGGCCCGCTGTCCCGACTCAATGTCACTCGGAGCCTGCCGACCCCGATCGCCGCCGAAGCGCTGGAGAAGTTCCACGCCTACACCGGCGGTCGCGCCAATAACATGACGCTGCACACCAATTGGGCGCGCACCATCGAAATCATCCACGCCGCAGAGGTTATCCGGGACCTGCTCAACGACCCCGACCTGCAAAAGCAGGACCTGGTGGTGTCACCCGGTGCCGACGCCTGGACCGGGGAAGGGGTCGGTGTGGTGGAAGCCCCCCGGGGGACCCTGCTGCACCACTACCGCGCCGATCGCGAAGGCAGTATCACCTTCGCCAACCTGATCGTGGCCACCACCCAGAACAACCAGGTGCTCAACCAAACGGTACGCAGCGTCGCCGAGGACTATCTCGGCGGCCAGGCTGAGATCACCGAGGGAATGATGAACGCCATCGAGGTGGGGATTCGCGCCTACGATCCCTGCCTGAGCTGCGCCACTCACGCGCTGGGGCAGATGCCGTTGATTGTCACCGTGGTGGACGCCCACGGGCGGGTGCTCGATGAGCGCGTGCGCTGAGCCGCACCGCGTCACGCTCGCGTTCTTCGACAACTCCACGTCGCTGATCTATGGCATCGGCAACGACGGACGTCAGGACGACGGATTGGGCTGGGCTTTCATCGACCGGCTCGAGCAGATCCATCCCCGGCCTCGCGCAGCCCTGCGCCGTACTTATCAGCTGGGTCTGGAAGACGCGGATCTGATCAGCCGATACACCCGAGTGTTGTTCGTGGATGCCACGAAAGACGTTGCGGTCGAATCATTTAACCTGAGCGTTCCGGAGCCGAGACTGGACTTCAGCTTCACCTCGCACGCGCTCTCGGTGCCGTCGATCCTGGCGACCGCTCAGCAGTGCTTCGATCACGTCCCCGAAACCTATGTGCTGGCGATCCGCGGCTACGAATGGGAACTGCGGCTGGGACTCACCGGCCCCGCGCAACAGAACCTCACGAACACCGTGGAGTTCTTGTCGAGACAGCCGTAGGAAGGCCACCACCACACCGACCATCACCGCGTAGTCAGGGGAGCCAGAACCACCGTCGTGCGGCAACGGCAGCGAGGCCGCTTTCTTGGCCAAACTCGTGCTCGGCTGACGGTACAAGCGCACAATTGAGTTGTCCGCCTGAATCCTGGGGAGCCGCGATGAGCGAGCAACGGTACGACTTTTTCGGTGCGATCTTCCAGCGCTACTTCAGACCCGCCATCGACGCATATCCGCGAATGGGTGGCAGACTCGTCGGAAGGTTACTCACGCTGACCGACGACGTCCCCGATAAATTGGCGCAGACCCATTGCGCTGCAACGGCATGGGCCAAAGCCGAGAACCCGGACGCCAGGATCACCTCGGAACTCTTCGTGATCACCCAAACCGGACTGATGTATGCCGCCGGGTTTAACGAGTCGCGCCGGGCACTGTATTACCTGGCCACGCCGCCCGCATTGTTCGATCCTTTCGTCGATCAGGTCGACACCGCCGAACTGCATGAGGGTGCGATAGTCGCGGTGGACGGCCGGTTGGGCCGGGACCTCGCATCCGCGCATCCGATGGACGCCGCGCTGCGCCGGATACTCGATGAGCACCTGGCGCTACGGGTGAATCTGCCCGCGTAGAGGATCCGGCCCAGATCGTCCACCACGGTGCGTGCTCAAGCGTCACCGTCGTTGCCCGCCAACTCCTTCTTTGCTTTTGCCAACTCAGCTTTGGCGGCGGCGTCGACCTGCGGATACTGCGGGTTGAGACCCCGCAGCGTCTCCAACAGCACTGCGGAAGTCGACACGTGGCTGAACCATTTGTGGTCTGCGGGGATCACGTGCCAGGGAGCCCAGACCGTGCTGGTGTGGCTGAGCATGTCTTGAAACGCCCGCTGGTAGTCGTCCCAGAACGTGCGCTCGCGTAGATCCGCGACGGAGAATTTCCAGTTCTTCTCGGGTTCGTCGATGCGCTCGAGGAACCGGCGCGCCTGCTCGTCCTTGGAGACGTTGAGAAACAGCTTGACGATGACGGTCCCATTGTCGGTCAGGTAGCGCTCCCAGTTGTTGATGTCGCGATACCGTCGCTGCCAGATGTCCCCATCGTCGAGCACTGCGGTGCGTGGCCATAACGTCTCCGGGTGCACACGGGTGATCAATACGTTCTCGTAGTGGGATCGGTTGAACACCGCGATGCGACCCAGTTCCGGCAGCGACCTTTGGTGGCGCCAGAGGTAGTCGTGTGCCTGCTCGGTTGCCGATGGCGCCTTGAAGCTGTACACGTCGACGCCCTCGGGATTCAGGCCGCTCATGACGTGCTTGATCGTGCCGTCCTTACCGGCCGCGTCGATCGCCTGAAGGTTGATCAGCAGCGAGTGGTCGGCCCGGGCGAAGAAGCGGTCCTGCAAATCCAGCAGCGCCGCCTTCGCGTCGGCCAGCGACTCAACGGTGGACTCGGAATTGCCCACCACTTGGCTGGGCAAAATGAAGGGTTCGTTCGTCGGTCGCCGGACGTACGGTCGACAACCGACCGCGCCG
>NZ_JBYCLD010000455.1:0-8525 GCF_057473725.1 Mycobacterium sp. TH-M11
GATCCAGGAACAGCGAGTTGAACTGAACGGTGCGGCCCGACTCGAGCAGCGTCGTGAGCTCGGCGACCCGGTCGTTGAAGATCTCCTCGGTGACCTGGCCACCGCCGGCCAGCTCGGACCAGTGCCCGGCGTTGGCGGCGGCGGCGACGATCTTGGCGTCGACGGTGGTCGGGGTCATGCCGGCCAGCAGGATCGGCGAGCGGCCGGTCAGCCGGGTGAACTTGGTGTCGAGCTTGACCCGGCCGTCGGGCAGCGCGACCACCGACGGGGCGTAGCTGGTCCAAGGCCGGGCGACCTCGGGGACGGCACCGATGGTGAACAGGTTGCGCTGTCCACCGCGGGTGGCCACCGGCACGATCCCGACGCCCAGGCCGCGAATCACCGGGGCGGTCAGCCGGGTCAGGATGTCACCGGGTCCCAGATCCAGAATCCAGCGGGCACCCGCGTCGTGCAGCGCGGTGACCTCGTCGACCCAGTCGACCTCGCCCACCAGGATCGAGTCGGCCAGCTGGCGGGTCAGCGCCACATCGAGGCCCACCTTGGCGGCCCACTGCGCGACGATCTCGATGCCGTTGGACAGCCGCGGCGAGTGGAAGCCGACCTCGACCTGGACCGGCTCGAAGACCGGAGCGAAGACCGCGCCGCCGCGCAGCTTGCTCTTGCGCTCGGCAGCCTCCTTCTCGGCGATCTGCTCGCAGTACAGCTCGAATCGAGACAGCTGCTCGGGGGTCCCGGTGATCACCACGGCACGGCGACCGTTGCGGATGGACAGCACCGGAGGAAGCACGGTGCGCACGTCGGTGGCGAACTCGTCCAACAGTTGCCGGATGCGCTCCGGATCGACATTGGTGACCGACACCATCGGCGGGCGGTCACCCAGGACCGAAATGCCCCGGCGGCGGGCCACCAGCGTTCCGGCCGCCCCGATCAGCTGGGCGATCGCGAGCAGCTGCACGTCGCTGGCGCCACCGGCCTTCAGCGACTCGACCGCCAGAATGCCCTGCGAGTGCCCGGCCGCGGCGACCGGCGGGGTGGCCGACAGGTCCAGACCCTGACGCTCCAGCGCCCGCATCGCGGCGATCTGGGTCAGCAGCACCCCCGGCACCGACACCGCCGCCGACGTCAGCTGCTTGTCCGACGGAATGGGGTCCTCGGCCGCCAGCGCCCGGACCCACTGCAGCGGCTCAAATCCGATGGGCCGGACCACAACCAGCTCTTTGGCGATCGGCTCCAGCAGTAGGTCGGCCTCGCCCGCCAAGGTGGCCAGTTCCGTCTCGATGCCGGCCGACGACACCAACTCTTCGAGCGACTCCAACCAGGCGCTGCCCTGTCCACCGAAGGCGACCGCGTACGGCTCGCCGGCCGTCAACCGATCCACCAGAGCGGACGCGGCATTGGCGAAACGCCCCGAGCCTGCACCGTCAGCGGAAACCCGGTCGTGTTCGTGGATCGTCACGTTTTATATCTCCCCTGCCCTGGTTAACGTCGCGTCGTCATCGACGCCCGCCGGGATAGCCGGCCCAACTGCGGGTTCTCGCGTGTTCGCGGCCGCGCTTCAGCTGTAAGAGTGTCATAAGAACCTGTGCCGTTTCCGCAGCAAATTGGTTACTGGTGAGTTCTACGCTCGGGTAACCCGGCCCCGGATATCACGGGGCTCGACAGCGGCTGGAACGATCCGGGACAAACGTCCTGCATGCGCGGGGTTACGGTCGAGTAGCCATAACGACGCAGATCAAGGCTCCATTGTTATCTAATCGTTATGTTTGAATCAGCCAGGCCAACTGGCTTTGGCGGCGCCTGAGGCTCCGAGCTCGAACGAGCCCGGCGATCCCAGCCCTGCGCAGCTCGATCGGGCGCTAGTTTGCTGGACGAACGGCGGACCGGAGCTTCGTCAGGCCCACTGACCGAACTGGGGCGCCAGGATCTCGTTAATGTCCACACCAACGCCGCCGACCGTGCGCCTGTCGATCTCCACCTGATGCAAGTTGGCCGCCGGATGGGCGACACCGCCGGGCGAACCGAAGTTGTGTTGCCAGAAGCAGGAGCCCAGACCGTCCTGCAGCGCCCACTCGATGGTCTTGGAGTTGGCGTAGACACCGGTGCGCTCCGGCCCGACCACCGATTGCCAGCCCCGCAGGTACGGAGCAACTTGCTCTTTGTACTGCTCGAAGGACGGATTGTCGTCGATAGAGGCGTAGATCGGCGCACTGTCCGGGCCGCCGGCCGCCGTGTGCAACTGTGCGCCACGCTTGGCGTGGTCCACACCGGCGTCCTGGCCGCCCAGCCAGTCCGCGGTCGCCTGCTTTCCGAACTGGTAGCAGGAGACGACCGTGAGTCCGTTCTCCTGCAGGTCACGCGCCTCGGCTAGCTGCATCGGCTTGCCGAGCATCCAGTCGGCGCCGGGCCGACGATCCGACACATAGCGGATAGCACCCGCAGCGCCGGACGCCTTGATCGCCTCGGCGGACAAGACACCGGCGGAGTAATCCAGCAGAATGCCCAGCGGCGCCGCCTCGGCGGCCGCGGCGAGCAGCGCCGAAACGCCGGCAGCCGCAGGCACCGCCGCGGCGAGTTTGAACACGTCGCGTCGTGAAATCATCACGCGACACAGACTAAGACAGACTTTGGTGCCGGTTTTGGCCGGTCACCGGCGAAAACCACGCCGAAATCGTGTGCGACCATAGCCCGTGTCCTGCAATTGACAGACAAGGTAGGCCCGAATTGCGTCCCTGGATCGTGTGGGGCACCGGGCTGCTGTCCTATTTGGTGGCAGTGCTGGACCGAACCACCTTCGGGGTCTCGGGCCTCGACGCCGCCGATCGCTTCCACGCCGGCCCGAGCACGCTGTCGTCGTTCGTGATCGTGCAGTTGATCGTCTACGCGGCCATGCAGATTCCGGCCGGAGTGCTGTTGGACCGCTTCGGCCCCCGGGCGATGATCGCCACCGGCGTTCTAGTGCTCTCCGCCGCCCAACTGACGCTGTCGCTGACCCACTCGCTTCCCACCGCGGTCGGTGCGTACGGCGTCATCGGCCTGGGTGACTCGTTCATCTTCATCTCGGTCATCCGACTGCTGCCCAATTGGTTTGCACCCAAGCGTGTTCCGCTGCTCACCCAGCTGACCGGCATCTGCGGTCAGTTCGGCCAGTTCCTCTCGGCGGTGCCGTTCCTAGCAATCCTGCTGCACGGCGGCTGGACGGCCGCCTATCTCTCGGCCGCGGGGCTGGGCCTGTTCGCCGGCATGCTGACACTCGCCGTCACCCGCGACGCCCCGCCGGGAGCGCCGGCCGCAGTGCACGCACGGAGCTTCGGTGACGCGTTCGGTGAGATCAAAACGGTGTGGTCACGGCCGGGGACCAAGGCGGGCTTCTTCACCCACATGGGCAACGCGTTCTCCCCCGGCGTGTTCGCACTGATGTGGGGGGTGCCATACCTGACTACCGCGCAAGGGCTTTCGCGCGGCGTGGCAGGTGCGGCGCTGACGCTGTCGGTGCTGCCCTTCATCGTGGTGGGGCTGCTGGTCGGAACCATCTCCGGGCGTTGGCCGCAACACCGCTCACGCGTGGCGCTGACCATGATGGCACTGATCGCGTTGACCTGGACGGTGCTGTTGGCCATGCCGCGCCCCGCGCCGCATTGGTTGTTGGTGATGCTGATCCTGGTGATCTCGGCGGGTCAGCCGGTGTCGATGCTGGCCTTCGACTTCGCCCGGACCTACAACCCGCCGGCCGCGTTGGGCACCGCGCAAGGCATGGTCAACACCGGCGGCTTCATCGCCACCCTGCTCATCATGCAGGCGATGGGGGTGGTTATCGCAATGACCGGTGGCTATTCATTCGAAGCGTTCCGGCTGGCCTGGATGACGCAGTACATCGTCTGGGCGGTGGCCGCCGTCGGCGTGGTGGTCTACGCACGAAAAGCCCGCGACGCCGAGACGTTCGGCGAAACGCCCATACCTGTGGCCGTGTCCGAGCAATAGGCGCGTCAGGTCGCCGGCTGGTACGGGTCCGGCAGCTGCGGGCAGTAGGCGTGCCGCGCCGCATTGATGATGGCGTGCGCCTCGTCGGGTGACACTTCCAGATTCGCGATGACCGAGACCGGCACCAGCCGGGGCGAATCGCTCAGCGCCACGCAGACCGCGTGGCCCTCTTGCACCATCAGAGTGCGCAGCGGCTCGCACTTGATGCTCCCGCAGATCTGCTTGTCGTAGTCGGGGTGCAGCCCCTGTTCCTGCAGTTCGTCGAAGAACACCTGGTCCTGGTCGGGTTGCGCCATGGCAACCGGTATCGGCGCCAGAACTCCTCCACTGACAATCGCAACGCTGAACGCGCTGGCCACCCACATCTTCATCGCGTTGCACCAATCCACGGACGACTAGATCGTTCATTCTGACACCGTCGGAAGCACCGGTGAGGCGAACTCGAGCGGCCGACGAACCGATTTTGCCTATCACTACCGCCCCGACATCGGCACGTTAGCTGGAAGAGCGCTGAAAGTCCGCTGCCGGTCGCCCCATCACCCGCCGCCGAGAGGCATAAAAACCTGGTTATCACGCTAGCTGGATGGGCCCAGTTCACCTTTGTGCGGGCGGAGGGACTCGAACCCTCACGCTCTTTCGAGCACGGGCACCTAAAGCCCGCATGTCTGCCAATTCCATCACGCCCGCTGGCGTTGGAATCCTACCCGTCCGTCCGCAAGAAATTTCCGTCAGTGTCCCGAACTACGTTGGGATACAACGCGCGGAAAGGCCGGATCATGCGATCTACGGAGGAATTCGACGCTGTGCAGCAACTCATCGCCGCGGGCTTCGACGACTGCGCCATCGCACGACAGACCTCTATTCCGCGGCGCACCGTGTGTCAATGGCGACACCATCCCGAGACTCGGCGCGCTGCAAGACGCAGCCATGATTTCTCTCGCCTGCCCGCAGCTGCCTACTGCTACCTCCTCGGTCTTTACCTTGGGGACGGATGCATCTCCCGGTGCGGTCGAGCGTGGCGTCTCAGGATCACTCTCGATACCGGGTACCCCGGCATCATCGAGCGATGCAGGAAGACGATCGATGCCGTCATGCCAGGGCAACACGCGGCAATGTATCGCCGCTCCGATCATTGTGTCGAGGTCTACCTTTATTCAAACCACTGGCCGTGCCTTTTCCCCCAGCACGGCGCCGGCAAGAAGCATCATCGGCCGATTCGGCTGGAGCCATGGCAGCAAACGCTCGTCGAGCAGGCCACCGAAGAATTCATTCGTGGCCTAATCGACAGCGACGGCTGCAGAGTGGTGGCCAACGACCGCGGTGTGCGAAGCGTCCGGTACCACTTCTCCAACCGCTCCGACGATGTCCGCGGCCTCTTCTGTGCGGCGCTGGATCGTCTCGCGATTCCGTGGACGCAGAACAGCACCTACCAAATCGCGGTCTACCGTAAAGCCGCCACCGCGCGACTCGACGAGTTCGTCGGCCCGAAGGCCTGAAGGCATTCCGGGCCTGGCGCGGTACCGTCATGGGGTGTCCACTACACGGCGTCGGAGACCTGCACTGGTTGTGCTGGTGATCGTCGCCGCCAGCGCGTGCCTGGGGCTGGGCTGGTGGCAGTGGACTCGGTTCCAAGAGGTCAACGGCACCTTCCAGAATCTGGGCTACGCGCTGCAGTGGCCGCTGTTCGCCTGGTTCTGCGTGTACGCCTACCGCAAGTTCGTCCGCTATGAAGAAGAGCCGCCCGAGCTGCACCCCGAAGACACGGTGACCGAGATACCCGCTGGACTGCTGCCGGAGCGGCCCGCGGCCGCTGCTCCCACCGATGACCCCGCGATGCGGGAGTACAACGCCTATTTGGCCGAGCTCTCCGAGAACGCCCGACAGAACAGGAACACCGCATGACCGAGTCCTCCGCCCAGGCCGCTCCCGCCGAGAAGATCCGCAGCGCGCTGCTGCCCTACCGGGTGATGGCGTGGACAACCGGTATCTGGCTGATCGCCCTGTGCTACGAGATCGTGATGCGCTACGTGGTCAAGGTGGACAACCCCCCGACCTGGATCGCTGTGGTGCACGGCTGGGTGTACTTCGCCTACCTGCTGGCCGCTTTCAACCTGGCGGTCAAGGTCCGCTGGCCGCTCGGCAAGACCGTAGGAGTGCTGCTGTCCGGCACTATTCCCCTGCTCGGCATCATCGTCGAACACTTCCAGTCCCGAAACATCAAGGCCCAGTTCAACCTCTGAGGCCTCGCAGCTGCGCCGAGCGTGAAGCTAGCTTCACGCTCGGCAGAGGATTGTCGGCGGCTGAGGCCCCAGCGGCGTCGCTACGCCAGCGAGCGCAGCGCCGGCAAAAGCAACTCCAGCGCTCGGCTGCGGTGCGACGCGGCGTCCTTCTCGGCCGGGCTCAACTGCGCCGCAGTGCGGTCGGTATCGGCCGGCACAAAAACCGGGTCGTAGCCGAATCCGCCGTCGCCGTGCGGTTCTCGGGCGATGCTGCCGGCCCACTCGCCGCGCACCACCACCTGGTGCTCGGGGCCGGCACCCCATACCAGCGCGCACGCGGAGACGAACGCCGCGCCGCGCCGCTCGTCGGGCACGTCGCTCAACTGCGCCAGCAACAGGGCGGTGTTGGCCGCGTCGTCGCCGTGTTTACCCGACCAGCGCGCCGACAGCACCCCCGGCATGCCGTTGAGCGCGGAGACGGTCAGGCCCGAATCATCTGCGACACAAGGCAATCCGGTGGCCGCGTAGCCGTCACGCGCTTTGGCCAGGGCGTTCTCCTCGAACGTCGCCCCGGTTTCGGGCGCCTCGGGATAGGGTGCCACCTCATCGAGGGAGACCAGTTGCACTCCCGAGACGCCGGCGTGCTCCAGCACCCGGCTCAGCTCGGCCAGCTTCTTGCGGTTGCGGCTGGCCACCAGAATGTCGATCAGCTGCCGAACGCCTTCTTCGGCGCCGGCCCCTCCGGCAGCACCCCCGGATACGGCAGTTCCAGCGCTTCGCGCTGCACCACGAACAGCTTCTCGCAGGCGGCCAGCGCCGCATCGAGCATCTTGTCCAGCGTCGAGCGCGGGAAGGTGGCCCCCTCTCCGGTGCCCTGGATCTCCACCAGGGTGCCGGTGTCGGTGGCGACCACGTTCATGTCGACCTCGGCCCGCGAATCCTCTTCGTAGGGAAGATCGACGCGGACCCGGCCGTCGACCACGCCGACGCTGACGGCTGAGATCGCGCACGACAACGGGCGCGGGTCCGACAACTTGCCGGCGGCAGACAGGTAAGTAACCGCATCGGCGAGCGCCACATACGCCCCGGTGATCGCCGCGGTGCGGGTACCGCCGTCGGCCTGCAGTACGTCGCAGTCGATCGCGATGGTGTTCTCCCCCAGCGCGGCCAGGTCGATGCAGGCGCGCAGCGAGCGGCCCACCAGCCGGCTGATCTCCTGGGTTCGCCCGCCCACTCGGCCCTTGACCGATTCGCGGTCCGAGCGGGTGTGGGTAGCGGCCGGCAGCATCGCGTACTCGGCGGTCAGCCAACCGCGGCCGGAACCCTTCCGCCAGCGCGGAACGCCTTCGGTGACGCTGGCCGTGCACATGACCCGGGTGTTGCCGAACTCGACCAGAACCGATCCGGCCGGGTTGGCGGTGAAGCCGCGGGTGATGACGACCGGGCGCAGCTCGTCGTCGAGGCGACCGTCTTCTCGTTTGGACACGCGACAACCCTAACCGCGGACGGCGTCCTGAGTTGTGTCAGGACCGCTTGATGTCGAACGACTCGTCGCACACCACGGCGTGCACCGGGCCATCGAACTCCGCCTTGGCCTCCCCGATCACGTCCTCGCGCGAGGTCCAGGGCGGGATGTGGGTCAGCAGTAGTTGTCCGACACCCGCGGCCGCGGCGATCCGCCCGGCCTCGGTTCCCGACAGGTGCAGGTTGGGTGGGCGGTTGGCCTCATGGGTCCACGACGCCTCACACAAGAACACATCGGCGCCGCGCGCCAATTCGATCACCGCATCGCAAAAGCCGGTATCGGCGCTGTAGACCAACGTCGCGCCGGACGGATCGGTGATCCGCATCCCGTAGGACTCGGTCGGATGCGACACCAAGCCGGGCTGCACACGCAGCTCCCCGAACGTGACCGGCTCACCGTCCGCCCAGGCGCGGACATCGAAGATGTCGGTGATGTCGTCGATCTCCCCGCCGTAGGGCGAGGACGCCGCGCCCATCCGCGACCAGGTGTCGCTCGGCCCGTAGAGCAGGCCCTTATCGAACGGCCTGATCGCCACCGACGGGTGGTAGCGGCGCCAGACAAACAGCCCGGGCAGATCCAAGCAGTGGTCGGCATGCAAGTGCGACAACAGCACATGGACCGACCCCGGATCGACATGGCGTTGCAGGGCGCCGAGGACCCCACCTCCGAAGTCGATTACCAGCGGCGGCGAGTCCGGCGCCTGCAACAGGTATCCCGATGCCGGCGAGTCCGGACCCACCACACTGCCGGAGCAGCCCAGCACGGTCAGTCGCACGTTCCCTACTGTGCCATGTTCGCCGCGA
>NZ_JBYCLD010000456.1:0-5377 GCF_057473725.1 Mycobacterium sp. TH-M11
GTCACCGAACCGGGCTGCGTCCCCGCCGGAATGGTGATCTCGGTCAGGCCGTCGAGGATCGCGTCGACGGTCACCGTCGTGCCCAACGCCGCGTCGACCATCGGCACCGAGATGGTGCAGTGCAGATCGTCGCCGTCGCGCACGAAGACGTCGTGCGGTTGTTCGTGAATCTCGACGTAGAGGTCCCCGGCCGGCCCCCCGCCGGGCCCGACTTCGCCTTGGGCGGCGAGCCGGACCCGCATACCGTCGCCGACACCGGCCGGAATCTTGACCGTGATATCCCGGCGGGCCTGCACCCGGCCGTCGCCGCCGCAGTGGTGGCACGGATCGGGGATGACCTCGCCAACACCACGGCACGTCGGGCATGGGCGCGCCGTCATCACCTGGCCGAGCAAGGACCGCTGCACGGTTTGCACTTCTCCGCGGCCGCCGCAGGTGTCGCACGACACCGGTTGCGAGTTGCCGTTGGTGCCGCGGCCCTGGCAGCGGTCGCAGAGCACCGCGGTGTCGACGGTGACCTGCTTGCTCACACCTGTCGCGCATTCGGCGAGATCCAGTCGCATCCTCAGCAGCGAGTCCGAACCGGGCCGGACCCGGCCGACGGGCCCTCGGGCGGTCGCGCCGCCGCCGAAGAACGCCTCGAACACATCACCCAGCCCGCCGAATCCACCGAAGCCACCGCCTCCTGCCGCGGCGTTCTCCAGCGGATCGCCGCCCAGGTCGACAATGCGCCGCTTCTCCGGGTCCGACAGCACCTCGTAGGCGACGCTGATCTCCTTGAACTTGGCCTGGGCGGCCTCGTCGGGGTTGACATCGGGATGCAACTCGCGGGCCAGCTTGCGATACGCGCGCTTGAGCTCCGCATCGCTGGCGTTACTGCTCACACCGAGCAGACCGTAATAGTCGCGTGCCACGCTTGACCTTCCTGACCTTCCGGAGCTGCTAGCCCCGCGTCGGCCGCGCAAAAGCGGCCACCAATGAATTGTGCCTGCGAAGCGAGATCACCGTGTACCCAGCACCTCGCCGATGTAGAGAGCAACCGCAGCGACATTAGCGATAGTTCCCGGATAGTCCATCCGTGTGGGCCCGAGCACACCCATGCCGCCGTAGACCGTGTCGGAGGTGCCATAGGTGGTCGACACCACCGAGGTGCCCACCATCTGCTCGGCCTCGGTCTCGTGTCCGATGCGGACCGTGACCTTTCCGGCCTCCTGCTGGGCGGCCAGCAGCCGCAGGACCACGACCTGTTCCTCGAGGGCTTCCAGGATCGAGCGCAGCGAGCCGCCGAAGTCGGCGGTGTTGCGGGTCAGGTTGGCCGTACCCCCCAGCAGCAGCCGCTCCTCGGTGTGCTCGACCAGCGACTCCAGCAGTACCGTGGCCGAGCGGCCGACCGCGTCGCTGAAGCTGGTGGATTGGCCGCCGCGAACACCCAGTTGGCCGGCCAGGTCGGCGACCGCGACCGATGCCGCCGACAGCTTCTTGCCCTCCAGCGCCGCGCCGAGCATCTCGCGCAGCTGCGACAGCTGGTGTTCGTCGATCACGTCGCCGAGTTCGACCACCCGCTGATCCACCCGGCCGGTGTCGGTGATCACCACCATCAGCAACCGTGCCGGGGTCAACGCGATCACCTCCAGGTGCCGCACCGTCGACGTCGACAGCGTCGGATACTGCACGATGGCGACCTGACGGGTCAGTTGCGCCAGCAACCGCACGGCACGACGCAGGACGTCGTCGAGGTCGACGCCGGACTCCAGGAAGCCCTGGATGGCGCGCCGCTCGGCTGCCGACAACGGCTTGACGTCGTCGAGACGGTCGACGAATTCGCGGTAGCCCTTCTCTGTCGGTACCCGGCCCGAGCTGGTGTGCGGCTGGGCGATGTAGCCCTCCGCTTCGAGCACGGCCATATCGTTTCGCACGGTCGCCGACGAGACGCCGAGGTTGTGCCGGTCGACCAGCGACTTGGACCCGATCGGCTCCTTGGTCGCGACAAAGTCGGCGACAATCGCGCGCAGCACCTGGAAGCGGCGCTCATCTGCAGTGCCCATCTCGGCTCGATCCTCCTGACTTTCGACCAGTTTACGGGGATCACCAGCGGCTACGCTGTCCTGCATGGCCGCATCGGGAAGGCAGCTGCCAGAGACGGGCAGCGGATGATCTTCAAAGGCGTGCGCGATGGCAAGCCGTACCCGGACCACAACCTGTCCTATCGAGACTGGTCCCGCATTCCGCCGCGGCAGATTCGGCTCGACGAGATCGTCACCACCACGACGGTGCTGGCGCTGGATCGCCTGCTGTCAGAGGACAGCACCTTCTACGGCGACCTCTTCCCGCACGCCGTGCTGTGGAAGGGCGTCATCTACCTCGACGACGGCCTACATCGCGCGGTGCGCGCGGCGCTGCGAAACCGCACCGTGCTGCATGCGCGGCTGCTCGACCTCGACGCGGTCACCCAGCACGCCGGGCCGGTCTAGCGGCTCGTCTCAGTTGACGGCCGAGGCCGCCTGGATCAGCGCGAGCGCGGAGTCGTGCTGCAGCATCCAGGTGCCGCCCTGGTCGACGAACAGGAGGGTCTTCTCGACCGGCCCGGCGAACTTCGGCCCGCTGATGGCGACGTCGGCCTTGGCCCCGTTGCCCGGGAGCGGCTGGATGTTCGTGACGTTGAACTGTTCGGGGAAGTTGCCGTTGCGGTAGGCCTTGCGCAGGTCGTGGTCGGCCACGTGGCCCTCGCCCGACGGGATGCCGTTCTCCACCAGACCGACTTTGGTCTCGTAGGACACGCCCGGGTCGGTGACGCGGTTGCACAGGTCGGCCAGCTGCTGAGGGCTCGGCAGCGGGGGCTGGCCGGGCGCGGGCGGTGGATCCAGCGGTGCGTTGAGCACGACGGGCGCCACCTGCGGCGCGGCGCCGAAGGTCAGTGCGGCCGCCCCGGCCGCAGCGGCTCCGAGAGTGGCGACGGCGGTCACCCCGGTGGCGAAGAATCTCATGGTCATGGTTGTCCCTTCGAGTCGGATACCGCAATCATTCTGCTGGTCATCACGCATTCCGTGGCGACCCTACTCGGGCGTGTCCGGCCGACGGCTCAACCGGTCTGGATTCGCCACTCGGCGGCGTCGCGTTGCCGGCGCCAGAAGTCGTCGAACCGTCCACCCGCGGCCAGTAACCCCTGGACCGTGCCGTCCTCGACGACGGTGCCCGCGTCCAGGAACAACACCCGGTCGACGTGACGGATGCTGGCCAACCGGTGGGCGACGATCACCCGGGTCCGGGGCGTGGGGTCCGCGGTGAGCGCGTCGACCACGGCCGCCTCGTTTTCGGTGTCCAGCGCGCTGGTTGCCTCGTCGACCAGCAGGATCGGCGCGGGCTTGAGCAATGCGCGCGCGATGCTGACCCGCTGACGCTCCCCGCCGGACAGCGCCGAGCCGGCCTCGCCGACGACCGTCTGCGCGCCGGCGGGCAGCCTTCCGGTGAGCTCGTCCACCCGCGCCAGCGCGACAGCGCGGCTGAACTGCGCTTCGCCGGCGGCGGGGTCACCGGCGGCCACGTTGTCGCGGATGGTCCCGTGAAAGAGGTAGGGGTGCTGGAACACCACGCTGGTCGCGGCGCGGCGCGCTTCGGCGTCGAGTGTGGCGACGTCCACCCCGTCGACCAAGACCCGGCCGCCGACCGGCTGGTACAGGCCGGCGATCAGCGCCAGGATCGTGCTCTTGCCCGACCCGGACGGCCCGACGATCGCGGTGGTGCTCCCCGGCTGCAGCGTAAAACTCACGCGGTCCAGCACCGGCGCGCCCGCACCGTCGTAGCTGAACGTGACGTCCTCGAATTCGATCGACGGCGCGCCGTGTCGACCGCGACCTGCGTCGGTTCCGGCGGACATCGCCGGCGCGCCGAGCACGGCGCGAATCCGCTCGAGGGTCGCGCGGGTGCTTTCCAGGGCCGGGCCCAGTTCGCTGATCGACGTGAACGGCTCAAGGTAGCGGGCGATCACCACGATCAGCGCGATCGCTTCCGGCACGCCCAGCGTGTGGGCGATGGTCAACGCCGTTGTCGCGCCGGCGAACAGGATCAGGGCGAGCTGGCTGGCCAGGCTGAACAGCAACTGGCCCGGCACCTGCATGGTCAGTAGCCGCATCGTCGCACCGTGCTGAGCGGCCAGCGCGTCGCCGACCATGCTGCGCGCCGGCTCGACACGGCGCGCCGCGCGCAACGCCTGCTGGGTCCGGGCGAACTCGATGATCCGCTCGGTGAGCGCTGTATTCGCTTCGGCGGCAGCCTGATCCGCGCGACGGGCCAACCGGGCCGATGCCCACAGGGCAGCCAGCAGTAGCGGCACCCCGCCCATGGCGGCGACCCCGAGCTGCCAGGACAGCGGCAACAGAGCCACCCCGATGGCGGCCGGCAGCAGCACGGCGGTCACCAGCGGGCTGAGCAAGTTGACGGCGAGCCCGACAAGCTCCGGGCCCGTCGCGGCGATCGCCTGCCGCGCCGTCGCGGTGTTGTCCGCACTGAACCAGTCCAGCCGTACCTCGGGCAACCGGTCCGCGACGTCGTGTTGAGTGCGGTCGAGTACGGCGAATCCGAGATCGAAACCGATTCGTGCAGTGGCGGTGTCGATGAACCATCCGGCCGCGGTCGCGCCGGTCAGCCAGCCCAGCCAGACCAGCGCCCGCTGCGGCGCGTCGCTGAACAAGGCTCCCACCAACGGCACCAGAAGGACGGTGCCGACGGCCCGCACGATCACCGAGATCAGGGTGAGCAGAATGTAGCCGACGACCGTGCTGCGACGCTCCGCCGGGACGAGGCCGACCCAGGTGCGGATCATCGGGTGCCCTCCTGCGCCGCGGCGCCGATCGGGTCGCGACGGCCGCTGTCCCACAGTCGGCGGTAACGTCCGTCGGCGGCCAGCAGTTCGTCGTGGGTTCCTTGCTCGGCGATGCGACCGTGATCGAGCACGACGATCTGGTCGGCACCGACGATGGTGTGCAGCCGATGCGCGATCACCAACACCGTGCGCTCCCGGGTCAACCGGTTGAGCGCTTGCTGCACCAAATATTCCGATTCGGGATCGGCGAAAGCGGTGGCCTCGTCGAGGATCAGCACGTGCGCGTCGGCGAGGATCGCGCGCGCAATCGTCAGCCGCTGACGTTCCCCGCCGGACAGGGCGCTGGCCGCGCCGAGCATGGTGTCGTAGCCGGCCGGCAGCCGCAGGATGCGGTCGTGGATTTGGGCTTGGCGGGCCGCGGCCTCGATGTGCTCGGGGGTGGCGTCCGGGACTGCCAGCGCGATGTTCTGCGCGACGGTGCCGTGCACGAGCTGAGTTTCCTGCAGGACAAACCCCACTCGCGTGTAGAGCTCATCGGCGGTCAGCGACCGAATATCC
>NZ_JBYCLD010000457.1:0-2613 GCF_057473725.1 Mycobacterium sp. TH-M11
TGACCAGCGGTTTTAGGCAGCCAATGGGGTATGGTGTAATTGGCAACACAGCTGATTCTGGTTCAGCCATTCTAGGTTCGAGTCCTGGTACCCCAGCTTTTAGCGCCGTGAGCAGCGCAAACCGTCGCCTCGAGCATGGATCGCACGCAGATCGCACGCAGCGGATGCCAAATACAGCTTGAGCCAAAATCGACACTCCCAAAACCAGTCGTGTCGCAGCCGCATGCTGACGCTGTCTCGACGCGAGCGCGTGGAACGCACAGACACATCACCATGAGTCGGTTCGCCGCCGAGACGGCGGCTGAGCGGTCGTCGTCGCGGCTCGTGTCACACTTGATGTCGACCCCAGCCCCGACGACAGAAAAAGGGAGGCCTTGATAGATGACTTTCGTGGACGCCACTACTTTCTCTCCAACTTTCACCGCCAACCTGTGTGCATCGGCGGCGACGTCTATCCGACAGCTGAGCACGCCTACCAGGCGCTGAAAGCTGTCCGCCCCGACGAGCGGGCGTGGATTGCGCAATCCGCGACGCCGCTGATCGCTAAACAACGCGGCCGCAAAGTGCAGATCGTCGACTACTGGGCTGACATGCGCGTGCGTGTCATGGAGCAAGTACTCGCCGCGAAATTCGCTGATCGCGATCTCGCCGACAAGCTCGTCGACACATACCCGCACAAGCTCGTCGAAGGCAACACGTGGCACGACGACTATTGGGGCGACTGCCGCTGCGGTCGATGCCCAGGCGAAGGCGAAAACATGCTTGGCGAGGCGTTGATGCAGCTGCGAGACGAGCTGCGCTGATCAGTCGCGGATCGTTGGCCCGATCAGAACTTGATCGTCGGGGTTGAACACGCGCTCTGCCCCGTCGGTGAACAAAACCGTCACCTCAGGCGGCATGAACCCGTCTCTGTCTGGTGTTGGCATCATCCTGCAAATCGGTGTGCGAGCGACCACATTCCACTGCGAGTCGTCATCGTCGACACCCTTGAACAGATACGGCGTGTTCGTGTTGCCGGCCAATTCACCAGCTTTCAACTGCCAGGTGTGAGATGGCGGCTCGTACGTCATACGTCCGATTTTCCCACCGAACCGCGACGGCACACGGTAAAGCGGTGGCCTGAGCCTCCCCAGTTTCAGTGGACACCCGAGATAGCGGGGCACGGGGTCCCGCTGGGAGGATGTGGGTATGTCCAGGACTCGTCGGTCGTTTACGGCGGAGTTCAAGGTGCAGGCCGCTCGGCGGGTGATGGATAGCGGCCGGCCGGTTACCGAGGTCGGCCGGGAGCTGAATCTGCATGAGAACCTTTTGCGGAGATGGGTTGCTGCAGAACGTATCCGGGACGGGGCTGCTGCCGGCGCGCGCACAGTGCCGCCCGATGGGGACCTGTCGGCGGGCGAGCGGGCCGAGCTGGCCCGGCTGCGCGCGGAGGTCGCCGATAAGGATCGTGACATCGCGTTCCTGAAAAAAGTATCGGCGTACTTTGCAGCACAGCAACACAGGTGAGTCGTTTCGAGCTCATCGCTGCGGAGGGCGCCGACCACGATGTATCGAATCTTGCACAGCTGCTCGGTGTTTCACGGTCGGGTTTCTATGCGTGGGCAGCGCGGCAACGCCGTAGCGAGCTCTCACCGCGTCAGCAGCGGCGCCGAGACCTGGAAGTGAAGATCCTGGCGCACTGGCAAGCATCCAAGCGCACGTACGGGTCGCCGCGGATCACCGCTGATCTGCACGCCGCGGGCGTCGCGGTCTCGGAGAACACCGTCGCGGCGATCATGGCGGAAATGGGCATCGAGGGGATCAGTCCCCGCACGTTCAAGGTCAAGACCACGGTGGTGGACCCGACGACGTCGTTCCCGCCGGATCGGGTCGGGCGCGACTTCGACCGGGGCCGCACAGACGCTGTCTGGACGTCGGACATCACCTATTTGACCTGCGGCGAAGGGCACGCCTACCTGTGCGCGATCCGTGACGAGCACTCACGGCGGGTGCTGGGCTGGTCGCTGGCCGATCACATGCGTACCGAGCTGGTCGAGGCGGCTGTTGACGCCGCGGTGTTCACTCGTGGCGGCGCGGTGGCCGGCACGATCCTGCATGCGGATAGAGGCAGCCAATTCACCAGCCAGGACATGGCCCAGGCCTGTTCTCGGCATGGCTTGCTGCGCTCCATGGGCGCGACCGGGATCTGGGACAACGCGGGCGCCGAGTCGTTGTGGTCGACCGTCAAGCACGAATACTACAAACGCCACGCCTTCACCACATACGCGAATCTCACTGCAGGACTTGACAATTACATCATATTCTACAACCATGACAGGCGACACAGCTCGCTCGGGATGACCTCACCCATCGACTTCGAGATCGCCTCACGAGCACGTCAGCAATCAAGCTAACCGTGTCCACTTTTTCTGGGGAACCTCACCTGACGGAAGTTTCTTCGGCATGACTCCATCCTCGTTTCCAAGGTCAGGAGCCTCCAGCATTTCCAGGGCGATGCAATGTGACGAATAGACTCTCGCTGAGCAGCTAGCTCGACGAGGGTCTTTTCGTTGTGGACGCGCCGGTCTAACCTGCTTTCGCAAGTTGGCTGATGCGCTGCGGAGACACATGCAA
>NZ_JBYCLD010000458.1:0-7468 GCF_057473725.1 Mycobacterium sp. TH-M11
CGGGTCGGATCGGCACGCTCAGGATGCGGCCGATGAGCCTCTTTGAGTCCGGCCATTCGACGGGTGAGGCATCCCTGGCAGCTTTGTTACGGGGCGCGGACCAAAAAGCAAAGCGAACCGCGATGACGGTCGCGGGCCTCATGGAGCGGATCGTCATCGGCGGGTGGCCGGCGTTGCTCGACCAATCGGAGCGAACCGGCCGGGGCTGGCTTGGCGACTACCTCACGCAGATCGTCGACATCGACATTCCGGACCTCGGCACCGGCAAGCGCACACCGGATCGACTGCGTCGTGCACTCGCATCGCTCGGGCGATCCGTCGGGACGCTATCTGCGAGAGCGATCATGGTGCACTGCGAGCAGTTCATCGGCGTGGTCCCGCTGGCGCTGCTGGGTCCGTAATGAGTCGAAACACGAGCGACCCCCGTCATACCCTCGATCCACAGGTCCGTAGCAGTCCGTAACCAGTTCTGAGTAACACCGCCAAAACAGAAATCGGAGGCGATCGTCGCTTACGCGGACAGAGCGCTGCGCGGCGGCTCGGCAAGCGTGCTTCCGAGCTCCCCTGCTAGCGCAACAGTCCTTCGTGCTGTGCTGTGTGCCAACGCTTTTCGATGCCAGCCACCCGGCGGTGCTCTACCACCAACCACAATGCTCCGGCAATCGCGCCGAGCGCCGCGATGAGCACCGTGGTATTGATCCACTCGTAGTGGCGATACGACGCGGCCACCACCGTGCTGATCATCCCGAACACAGAGACCGCCAGCAGGATCAGCCCGGGCCAGTAGAAGTTGTCCTTCATCGCTAGGCCGGCATGTGGTTGCGTAGTCCGCGAATGATCGGTCGGATCGTGATGAGTGTCGCCCATCTCATCTCCCTCCGTCGTCGGACGAGATACAAAAGATGCTACTCACTCGGCAGACCTACCGAAATGACTTTTGTCAGGCTGTTTTGTCGGCAGGCCACCCGCCGCTTTGCGTCTGCCCCCCGTCGAGTGTGCGCTGGTGGCGTCGAGTGTGCATCCTGGGCGTCGAGTGCGAATAGGGGCCGGACTTTCCGCGATTTTCCCGCCCACGATGCACGGTCGACGCCCAGGATGCACACTCGATGCAACGGGGGTGGATGTGACCCGAAAAGACCCGCAGCGGGGATAGTTTTCCCGACTGGTCTTGGTTCAGGTCGAGCCGACTTGCTCAGGGCCCAACAATTCGGGCAACGAAATCGCCCCGATCGTCGTAACCAGCCACACCACCAGCGTCGTGGCCAACCAGGACGCCATGCCGCGAATGGTGAACCCGTGCGTTTCTGCCGTGGCGAGAACCAGGGCAAAAACAGTCAGGGCCAGGCCGGTGCCGCCCATCAGCAACGACGCATACTCGTGCGGCAACTTCAAGAGCGACAAGGACAGCACGGCTTGCGCTGCCGAGAAGGTCAGCACGGCGACGATAAATCCCGACACCGACAACGAAACTCCGGGCACGACCTGCGCCGCCACCAGCAGCCCGCTCGCCCACGCTCCCAGCAGTAGAACTGCGCGCAACACGATTCGTCTCATGACATCAAGCGTAGGTCTCTGACGTGCGGCCGGGAAGGCCCTCGCCGGCCCGTCTGGCGCAATATCCGCCGAAGGTGGACGGGGTTAGCGACCGAGCTTGCTGGCGGCGTAGTCGGCCGCCTGATCTGTCATGCCGTTGGTCTTGTAGGCGCTGTGCGCGGCGCGGCTGAATCCTTGGCCCGACGAGCACACCGGATCCTGGGGAGTGCAGAGATCGAGTGTCTTGTTCACGTAGGCCGAGCCGATGGTGATCGGCGGGGCGTCGCGGTCGACCAGGTTCAGAAACCCGTCGGAGGGCTTGCCAAACAGTGTGACTGCGGCAACGTGCGGGGCGACATTGGGCGGCAGCGGTCCGCTGATGCCGGTGGGGAGCGCGTAGCCCGGCGGGACGTTGTCCGAGGTGATGTAGGCGGCGATGGCGGCGCCCTGTGAGTAGCCGCCGAGCACGATCTTGGTGGCCGGGCAGGTGTTGACGGTGTCCATGACCTTGTTGGCGGCATCGGCGACGCCGTCAGCGGCCTGCGAAAAGTTCAGCGAGGCAGGGTAATTCACCGGATACACATCCATCGAGCGGCCCTTGATACGGGAGGCGAGAGCGTCGGAGAATTGCTGCCCGACCGTTCCGGGCCCGGGCGGCTCCAGTGTGCCGCGCGCAAAGATCACCTCCACGTCGGGGCACTGTCCATCGGCGGCCGCCTTGCTGATCGCCGGGGTCGTGACCGCCGCTGCGCACAGCATTGTCATCACCGCCGCCCCCTGCAGGAGCTTGGTCATCGTCTGCGCGCACCATGCCAAAGGCGATTTGCCGGGGCGGGTCGACTCTTGCACGGTGAGGCCTTTCGGTAAAGCGGATCGCTTTTTTGCAGCGTAAGTGGCGGAAGACTCCACCGCAGCGCGGACTTCGGCGCCGATGCCGTTGGTCATCTTGATATCCCCAAGTCGCGCTGGTCAAACTCAACTAGTTGTAACGCCGGCGGCGGCGGCTTTCATCCCGGGTGCGTGGGGTATGTGGAAAACGGCACCGGGACGGCGCGATCGCGGAGCCGTGAATGCGGGATGAAAACGCTGCTCAAGGCTGTTTTTTCAAGATCGACGGGTGGATGTCGGTCGCCGATTAGGTTTTCGCTTGAATTCGCAATACGCTGGCCCGCGGTTTGTCCTCAACTCAGGAAAGCGGCCATGCCCATTCAGCCCGTGCTGGTGCGCCCACGTCAGGTGCGCAGCGCCCAGCGATTCGCTTCCCGGGTCAAGTGCCCGACGGTCGGTCAGTGCTTCGACATCGAAATCACTCGCGACGCCGACGGGTGGATGATCCGAATTCCCGAGATCGGCCGGACCACCCGCGCTCACTGTCGCGTCGCGGTCGAGCCGGCGGCGCGCGAATGCATCGCCACGTGGACCGGTATCCCGATCGGTTACGTCGCGGTCAACGTCGACAGCGAGAGACGCTAGCCCCTACGTCGCACCATCACGATCCGGTGCCGTCGCTCAGGCCGACACTCCTTCGATGAAGTCCGCGCTTGCTGCCGCGCAACGACTGACGGATCGAGACCACGGTCAGCGGCGCGGTCGCCACGAAACGGGTCCGCGGACCGGCCACCATGGCGGCGACGATCGGTGTGCGGGCAGCGAACAGACGGGCCGTCTCGTCGTACAGCGAAGCGGTGGACCCCTGCAGAGTCGGCTGGCTCCCGCTGAGCGCATCTGGCAGATCCGCACCCGCACGCAAGTGCCGGCCTGCCGCGCACGTCGGCGTCGAGTCGCTCGACGGCGTCGGCCCAAGCCCAGCCGAAAGCGAGTGGAAAGCTTGTCGCCGGGTCGCGGACGCCAGTGATCAGATGCATGGCGACAAGGCTTCCCCGCCGTGCGGGGGGCTTCCCGGATACGGTTTAGACAACCCCCGGAAAGCGGAAGGCCACCGGGGTCGAGTACACCGGTGGCCGTCCATTGTTCACGTTTGCTGTCAGTGCTTGAAGGCGTCCTTTACGTCTTCCACGGCGTCCTTGACGCTGGACTTGGCCTGATCGAACTTGCCTTCAGCTTCGGTGCTGTGGTCGTCGGTGACCTTGCCCAAGGCCTCTTTGGCCTTACCGGCGATGTCGTCGATCTTGTTGCTCACTTTTTCGTGGGCTCCCATGCGCTTCAGCTCCCTTCGCTGGACACTGCTGCTTCGCGTCGAGCTTGTACCCAGCCGGTTCAGCGGCTAAACGCGGTGTGCGAGATTGGCAGGATGCGGGTCGCGATCCTCGACGATTACCAGGACGTCGCGCTGACGATGGCCGACTGGTCGCAGGTGGCCAATCGCGCCGCGATCACGGTGTTCAACGATCATCTCGCCGATCCGGACGCTGTGGTCGCGCGACTCGAGCCATTCGACGTGGTGTGCGTGATGCGTGAACGCACACCACTGCCGCGCGATGTCATCGCGCGGCTGCCTCGGCTGAAAATGATCGCGTCCACCGGCCCGTTCAACGCCTCGATCGACGTGGTGGCCGCGACGGAACGCGGCATTCACGTCAGCGGCACCGGCGGCTACGTGGAGTCGACGGTCGAACTCACCTGGGCGCTGATTCTGGCGACCGCCCGCCGGGTTGTCGACGAAGCGGTGTCGGTGCGCGAGGGCGGCTGGCAGACCTCCGTCGGCCGGCAACTCGCAGGCTCCACGCTGGGCGTGCTGGGCCTGGGGCGGATCGGCAGCCGAGTTGCGAAGGTCGGCAAGGCATTCGGGATGGACGTCATCGCGTGGAGTTCCAACCTGACTCCCGAGGCCGCCCGGCAAGCCGGCGCCACATACGTGCCGAAGAGCGAGTTGTTCTCTGGCGCCGATGTTTTGACCATTCACCTGGTGCTCTCGGAGCGGTCCCGAGGTTTGGTCGGCGCGGCCGAATTGGCGCTGATGAAACCAACGGCGTTGCTAGTCAACACCTCTCGCGGCCCGATTGTCGACGAGTCGGCTTTCGTCAACGCTTTGCGGTCGAGGCGCATCGCCGGGGCCGGGCTCGACGTGTTCGACCTCGAGCCGCTGCCGGCAGATCATCCGCTGCGGTCGCTCGACAATGTCGTCGCCACCCCGCATATCGGCTACGTCGCCGAGCAGGTCTACCGGGTGTTCTACGGGGAGGCCGCGACCGAGATCGCCCGCTGGCTCGGCGAAGGCTGCTGACGTCGCTGCTTAGCTACTCGGCGATCCGCCCGCTCGGGGCCCGTCGCGGCGCCAAGCCGCCCGGGTTCAAACGAGGCGGTCGCGAGCCGATCAATGGGACCGCCCACCTTTACACACCTGGCCGAAACCGTCACGTCCCCTCGCGATAACGTGCAGCTAATGCTGAGGCCGGTCGGCCCGTACAAGGAGGTAGCGATGGAAATCAACGGCAAAAAAGTCATTGTGATCGGCGGGGCCTCGGGCATGGGTCGCGCCAGCGCTGAGTTGCTGCACGCCCGTGGGGCCAGCGTCGCGGTGTTCGACCGCGAGGGCTCGGACGGCAAGCAGGTCGCGGCCGGCATCGGCGGAGACTTCTACCCGGTCGACGTCACCGACTTCGCCGCCACCGAGGAAACCCTCAAGACCGCGGTCGAAAGGCTCGGCGGCCTGCACGTCACGGTGACCACGGCCGGCGGCGGCATTGCCAAGCGCACGATGTCGAAGTCCGGTCCGCACGATCTCGAGTCCTTCCGGTCCGTCATTGATCTGAACCTGATCGCGTCGTTCAACGTCAGCCGGCTGGCCGCGAGCTACATGAGCCAGAACGAACCCGAAGACGAGGAGCGCGGCGTCATCATCAACACCGCATCGATCGCGGCGTTCGAAGGCCAGATCGGGCAGGTCGCGTACACCGCCGCCAAAGCCGGCATCGCCGGCATGTGCCTGACCATGGCGCGTGACCTCGGCTCGCTGGGCATCCGGGTGCTGGCGATCGCGCCGAGCCTGTTCGCGACGGGTCTGACCAAGGGCATCCCCGACGAATACGCCGCCGCACTGACCAAGGACGCGGCGTTCCCGAAGCGGCTGGGCCGCCCGGAGGAGTACGCCAAACTGGTCGCGGCGATTGTGGACAACCCGATGCTCAACGGTCAGTGCCTGCGGCTGGACGCCGGTCAGCGGTTCGCGCCCAAGTGACGCGCGTCAGGCGCCCAGTGTGAAGCCAGCGTCACGGTCGGCGCGGTCATCAGGCCGACCGACCACCCGGTTGGGAGTTAAGTACACTCTTTCCCGACCGGCGTGAGGTTCCCGACCGGCCAACGGCGTCCAAGAGGAAGGCCCTGCAATGGGTATCGCACTGACCGACGACCATCGCGAACTCGCCGAGGTGGCCCGCGGGTTCCTCACGTCGCAAAAGGCCCGCGCCGCGGCTCGTGCGCTGCTGGACGCGCCCGAGGAGGGGTTGCCGCCGTTCTGGCGGGCCCTCGTCGAACTCGGCTGGCTCGGTCTGCACATCGACGAAGAACACGGCGGCTCGGGGTACGGGTTGCCCGAGCTCGTCGTCGTCATCGAAGAACTGGGTCGCGCGGTTGCACCCGGGCCTTTCGTGCCGACCGTCATCACGTCGGCGGTAATCGCCAAAGATGGCTCTGGGCAACAAAAGTCGCGACTGCTGCCGGGACTGATCGACGGAACGACCACAGCGGGCATCGGTCTTGGCGGCAGCGTCAGCGTCAGCAACGGCGTCGCCGACGGCGACGCCGGCGTCGTGCTGGGCGCCGGACTGGGCGACCTGCTGCTGATCGCGGCCGGGGACGACGTGCTGCTGCTCGAACGCCACCGCGACGGCGTCTCGGTCGAGGTGCCCGAGAACCTGGACCCGACCCGGCGCTCTGGACGTGTCCGGTTGGAGAAGGTCCGCGTCGGCGACGACGACATTCTGCGCGGCGCGCACGACTCCGCGTTGGCGCGCGCCCGGACGCTGCTGGCGGCCGAGGCGGTCGGGGGAGCGGCCGACTGCGTCGACTCCGCGGTCGAGTACGCCAAGGTGCGTCAGCAGTTCGGCCGCACCATCGCCACCTTCCAGGCGATCAAGCACCACTGTGCCAATATGCTGGTCGCCTCGGAGTCGGGTATCGCCGCGGTGTGGGACGCGTCGCGGGCCGCATCCGAAGACGAAGCACAGTTCCAGCTCGCGGCCGCTTCGGCTGCAACACTGGCGTTTCCGGCGTACGCGCGCAACGCGGAACTCAACATTCAAGTGCACGGTGGTATCGGGTTCACCTGGGAACACGACGCGCATCTGCACCTGCGCCGCGCGCTGGTGACCACCGCGTTGTTCGGTGGTGACGCGCCCGCCGATGACGTGTTCGAGCGCACCGCCGCCGGCGTCACCCGGGAGAACAGCCTGGATCTGCCGCCCGAGGCCGAGCAGATGCGGAGTCGGATCCGCGCCGACGTCGCCGAGTTCGCCGGGCTGGAAAAGCAGGCGCAGCGCGAGAAGCTGATCGAAACCGGCTACGTGATGCCGCACTGGCCCAAGCCGTGGGGACTGGCCGCAGATGCGGTGGAGCAGTTGGTCATCGAAGAGGAATTCCGCGCTGCGGGTATCAAGCGGACCGACTACGGCATCACCGCGTGGGTGATCCTGACGCTGGTCCAGCACGGGACACCTTGGCAGATTGAACGATTCGTCGAAAAAGCGTTGCGCAAGGACGAGATCTGGTGCCAGCTGTTCTCCGAGCCCGAAGCCGGATCCGACGCCGCGTCGATCAGGACCAAGGCCACCCGGGTGGACGGCGGCTGGAAGATCAACGGGCAGAAGGTGTGGACCAGCGGGGCGCACTACTGCGCACGCGGCCTGGCCACCGTGCGCACCGACCCCGACGCGCCCAAGCACGCCGGCATCACCACGGTGATCGTGGACATGAACGCCCCGGAGGTCGAGGTGCGGCCGCTGCGTCAGATCACCGGTGGGTCGGACTTCAACGAGGT
>NZ_JBYCLD010000459.1:0-1732 GCF_057473725.1 Mycobacterium sp. TH-M11
CGTCTGCACCAGGGCCGGCTCGAGGCATGGGGGGAGCCCGGCAACGGTGCCTGCTTCCGCCTCACCCTGCCGCTGGTGCGCGGCCACAAGGTGACTACCAGCCCGCTGCCGATGAAACCTGTTGCCCCGGAGCGCAATGAGCACCCACCCCGACAACGCGAGCACGCGGAGCGGGGCGTGTGATGCGGCGCGTGGCTGCACTGCTGGTCACGGTCGGCGTCGTCCTGACGGCATGCGCCGGTGTGCCCAACGGCTCGGCGCCGCAGGCCATCGGCAGGGTCGACCGGCCGGCGCCGGCCAACCTGCCCAAGCCGACACCCGGTATGGATCCCGATTTGCTGCTGCGCGAATTCCTCAAAGCCACCGCCGATCCCGCCAACCGGCACCTGGCGGCCCGGCAGTTCCTCACCCAGACGGCCTCCAACAAATGGGACGATGCGGGCAGCGCGCTGCTGGTCGACCACGTCGTGTTCGTCGAAACCCATAGTGCCGAGCGGGTTTCGGTGGCCATGCGGGCTGAGGTACTCGGTTCGCTGTCCGATATCGGAGTGTTCGAGACCGCCGAGGGACAGCTGCCCGATCCCGGGCCGATCGAATTGGTCAAGACACCGGGCGGTTGGCGCATCGACAAACTACCCGACGGGGTGTTTTTGGACTGGCAGCAATTCCAGGCCACCTACAAGCGCAACACGCTGTATTTTTCCGACCCGACCGGTAGGACGATGGTGCCGGACCCACGCTACGTGGCAGTGTCCGATCGTGACCAGCTGGCAACGGAATTGGTCTCCAAGCTGATCGCCGGCCCACGACCGGAGATGGTGAAAAGCGTGCACAACATGCTGACGCCGCCAGTGCGACTGCGCGGCCCGGTGACTCGTGCCGACGGCGGAAAGAGCGGTATCGGCCGCGGCTACGGCGGTGCCCGCATCGACTTGGAATTGCTGACCGTTGCCGACCCGCGAAGCAGACAATTGGTTGCTGCGCAGATCATCTGGACGCTCGCGCGCGCAGACATCAAGGGCCCGTACGTGATCAAGGCAGACGGGGCGTCGCTCGACGAGCGCTTCGCCGACGGATGGACCACCGCCGACGTCGCCGCGACCGACCCGGGCGTGGCCGAAGGCGCGGCCGCCGGGGTGCACGCGTTGATCGGCGGTCGCGTCGTGGCACTCGACGGCGAGCGCTCCGACCCGGTGCCCGGTGCGTTCGGCCGGGCCACCGACCAGGCCTCTGCCGCGCTGTCCCGCAACGGGCATCGGGCGGCCTCGGTGGTGGTGCAACGGCCCGGCGCCCCCGACATGGCGTCGTCGTTGTGGATCGGTGACCTCGGCGGTGAGGCGGCCGAAGCCGCTGACGGACATACCCTTTCGCGGCCGACCTGGTCATTGGACGACGCGGTGTGGGTGGTGGCAGACGGCAGCACCGTGTTGCGCGCCATTCAGGAGACCGCCTCCGGCCAGCCGGCGCGGCTGCCGGTCGACTCAGCCGCGGTGTCCAGCCGTTTCCCGGGAGTGATCGCCGAGTTGCAACTGTCCCGCGACGGCACGCGAGCGGCGATGGCGATCAACGGCCAGGTAATCCTGGCCAGCGTGGAACAGACACAGGCCGGTCAGTTCGCACTGGCCTATCCGCGGCGGCTCGGTTTTGGGCTGGGCTCCTCGGTGGTGTCGTTGGCCTGGCGCACCGACGAAGACATCGCGGTGAGCCGCAACGACGCCGTGTTTCCGGTGTC
>NZ_JBYCLD010000460.1:0-4019 GCF_057473725.1 Mycobacterium sp. TH-M11
GCGAACCTGGCCCGGCTGACCGACCTGACCACCGAGTTGCGTCGCCAGCTCAAACCGCTGGGCCGCCAGGCCGAGGTGGCTCGTCGCGCCCAAACCATCCAGGCCGACCTGCGCGACGCCCGACTGCGACTGGCCGCCGACGACGTGGTCACCCGGCAGTCCGAGCTACACAACACCAACCACGCGGAGGCGACGCTGCGCCGCGAGCACGACGAGGCCTCGGCCCGGATGTCGGTAGCCGCTGAGGAACTTGCCGCTCATGAGCAGGCGTTGACCCAGCTCTCTGAGCGGGCGGAAGCCGGGCAACAGACCTGGTTTGCGTTGTCTGCCCTGGCCGAACGGGTCAGCGCGACGGTGCGCATCGCCAGCGAGCGAGCTCAGCATCTGGACGTCGAGACCGCACCGACGGGCGGCCCGGACCCCGACCAATTAGAGGCCGAGGCTGAGCGGGTCGCTGCCGCCGAACAGCAACTGCTCGCCGAGCTGCAGGCCACCCGAACCCGGCTGGATGCGGCGCGCGCCGAGCTGGCCGACCGTGAACGCGCTGCCACCGAGGCCGAACAGGCCCACCTGGCGGCGGTGCGGTCCGAAGCCGACCGCCGCGAAGGCCTGGCCCGATTGGCCGGCCAGGTCGAGACGATGCGGGCCCGTGTCGAGTCGATCGACGACGGTGTCGCCAAGCTGTCGGAGCGCATCGAGGAGGCGGCCACCCGCGTCCAACAAACCCGGGCAGAGTTCGAGACCGTGCAGGGCCGGGTCGGCGAACTCGACCAGGGCGAAGTCGGTCTCGACGAGCACCACGACCGCACTGTCGCCGCGCTGCGACTGGCCGACGAGCGGGTTGCCGAATTGCAGTCCGCCGAGCGCGGCGCCGAACGTCAGGTCGCCTCGTTGCGGGCGCGCATCGATGCGCTGTCGGTCGGGCTCGAGCGTAAAGACGGCGCCGCCTGGCTGGTCCAAAATTTAAGTGGTGCAGGCCTTTTCGGGTCAATCGCGAAGCTGGTCAAGGTTCAGTCCGGCTATGAAACAGCGCTGGCGGCGGTGCTGGGCTCCGCCGCGGACGCCGTGGCGGCCGAAAGCTTCACCGCGGCAACGGATGCGGTGACAGCGCTCAAGCAGGCCGATGGCGGCCGAGCGGCCATCGTGCTCGGTGACTGGCCCGCCGAGGAGCCTTCACGGCTTGAAGCCCTGCCCGACGGCGCGCGCTGGGCACTGGACCTCGTCGAGGCACCGCCGCGGCTGCGCGGCGCGATGGTCGCCATGCTGTCCCGGGTGGCAGTGGTCGGTGAACTGACCGCGGCGGTGAATCTTGTCGCCGCGCAGCCCCAATTGCGCGCGGTCACCCGCGACGGCGACCTGGTCGGTGCGGGCTGGATCAACGGCGGCTCCGACCGCAAACCCTCCACGTTGGAGATCGCCAGCGAGATCGCCAAGGCGCGAGCTGAACTCGCGGTGGCAGAGCAGCAGGCCGACGAGTTGAGCGCGGCCTTGTCCGGTGCGGTGAGCGAGCAGAGCGCCCGCCAGGACTCCGCCGAGCAGGCGCTGGCGGCGCTCAACGAATCCGACGCCGCCATATCGGCGATCTACGAACAGCTCGGCCGGCTCGGCCAGGACGCCCGCGCTGCCGACGAGGACTGGCGTCGGCTCACGCGCCAGCGCGAGGAGCTGGAAGTCGGGCGCGCCGACACCCTCGCGCAGCTCGGTGAACTCGAGAGCCGACTGGGCAACATCGAACAGCCACAACAGATTTCGAACGAGCCCAGCCACGGCGAGGTCCGCCAGCAGATCGCCGCGGCGGCGGAAGCGGCCCGCGGCGTCGAGGTGGAGGCCAGGCTTGCGGTACGCACCGCCGAAGAGCGTGCCAATGCCGTTCGCGGAAAGGCAGATTCGCTGCGTCGCGCCGCCGCCTCCGAGCGCGAGGCCCGGGTCCGCGCCCAGCAGGCTCGTGCGGCACGCCAGCGCGCTGCCAAGGTGGCCGCCGCGGTAGCCGACGCCGGGCGTCTGCTGGCCGGCCGATTGAGTCAAGTGGTCGCAGCGGCATCGCAGAACCGCGACGTGCTGGCGGCCGAACGGCAACGACGTTCCGCGGCGCTGGTCGCAGTCCGCGAGGAGGTGAACGCGCTGGCCACCCGGATCGGGGTGCTCACCGAGTCGCTGCACCGCGACGAGGTGGCCAAAGCCCAAGCGGCACTTCGCATCGAGCAGCTCGAGCAGATGGTGCTCGAACAATTCGGCATGGCGCCCGACGTATTGGTCGCCGAATACGGCCCCCAGGTGACGCTGCCGCCGAGTGAGCTGGAGATGGCCGAATACGAACAGGCCCGCGAGCGCGGCGAGCCGGTGAGCGCGCCCGCCCCGCTGCCGTTCGACCGGCCCACCCAGGAGCGTCGCGCCAAACGCGCCGAACGTGAACTGGCCGAGCTGGGCCGGGTGAACCCGCTGGCCCTGGAGGAGTTCGCCGCCCTGGAGGAGCGCTTCAACTTCTTGTCCACTCAACTCGAGGATGTCAAGGCCGCGCGTAAGGATCTGCTCGACGTCGTCGCCGACGTCGACGCCCGCATCCTGCAGGTGTTCACCGAGGCCTACATCGACGTGGAGCGGGAATTCCAAGGGGTTTTCGCCACGCTGTTCCCCGGGGGCGAGGGCCGCCTGCTGCTCACCAACCCCGACGACATGCTGACCACCGGCATCGAGGTGGAGGCTCGTCCACCCGGCAAGAAGGTCAAGCGGCTGTCGCTGTTGTCCGGCGGCGAGAAATCACTGACCGCGGTCGCGATGCTGGTCGCCATCTTCCGGGCCCGCCCATCGCCGTTCTACATCATGGACGAAGTCGAGGCGGCGCTCGACGACACCAATCTGCGGCGGCTGATCGGCCTGTTCGAGCTGCTGCGGGCCAAGTCGCAGCTGATTGTCATCACCCACCAGAAGCCAACCATGGAGGTCGCCGACTCGCTGTACGGCGTGACGATGCGTGGCGACGGCATCACTACGGTGATCTCGCAACGGATGCGCGGTCAGCAGGTCAACGAGCTGGTCACCACTACTTAAGCGAGGAATACTTTGCCCCAAGCTGTCTGGATCGCGATCGCGGTTGCTGTCACCCTGGTCGTCATCGCCGTCCTGGTGTGGGGACTGGTGCGCTACCGGCGACGGCAGATCAGCCTGTCCGGCGGCGAGCAAACCCCCACCCTCGACCGCTCCGGCGGTTATGCCGCGTCGTCGGCAATCACATTCAGCCGCACCGAAACTCCCGAACGTATCGACACCACCGGGTTGCCCGCCGTCGGCGACGACGCGTCAACTCCGCGCGATGCGCCCAAGCGCACCGTCTCCGATGTTCACCTGCCCCAGCCTGATACGGAAGCTTCCCCGGTTGCGCCACAACCCGCGACGGCGGAGCCCGCAGTGGAGGAGATCGCCCCGTCCGAAGGGCGGCTGGAGCGGCTGCGCGGGCGGCTGGCCAGGTCGCAGAATACCTTCGGCCGCAGCCTGTTAGGGCTGATCGGTGGTGGAGACCTGGACGAGGATTCCTGGGAACAGGTCGAGGACACCCTGCTGATCGCCGACTTGGGCCCCACCGTCACCAGTTCGGTGGTGGCTCAACTGCGCAGCCGGCTGGCCAGCAAGGACGTCCACACCGAGGCCGATGCCCGCGCGGTGCTGCGCGAGGTTCTGATCAGTGAGCTGCAACCCGGTCTGGACCGCTCGGTGCGTGCCCTGCCGCATGACGACCACCCGTCGGTGCTGCTGGTCGTCGGCGTCAACGGAACCGGAAAGACCACGACCGTGGGCAAACTCGCGCGGGTGCTGGTCGCCGACGGCCGGCGGGTAGTGCTGGGCGCGGCCGACACTTTCCGTGCTGCGGCGGCCGATCAGTTGCAGGCCTGGGCATCGCGCGTGGGCGCCGATGTGGTGCGTGGACCCGAGGGCGCCGATCCGGCGGCGGTCGCCTTCGATGCCGTCGACAAGGGCATCGAGGTCGGCGCCGACGTCGTGGTGATCGACACCGCGGGCCGGTT